>DAIDJI010000020.1 GCA_027451455.1 Planctomycetales bacterium
GACCGGCTATCCAGTCGATATGCTCGAGCTCGACATGAAGCTGGATGACGATCTCGGCATCGATTCGATCAAGCGGGTGGAGATCTTCTCGGCGCTCCAGGAACGCTGCCCCGAGATGCCCGACGTCACGCCCGACCGGATCGGAACCCTCGCCACGCTCCGCGAGATCGTCGCGATCATGGCGGGAGGCCCGTCGCCCCGGCCCGTCGAGCCGCCCGCGGCGGCCGTCGATGACGCGATCGCCCGTGTCCTCCTCGAAGCGGTCGCCGAGAAGACGGGGTATCCTGTGGAGATGCTCGAGCTCGATATGAAGCTCGATGATGATCTCGGCATCGATTCGATCAAGCGGGTGGAGATTCTCTCCGTGGTGCAGGATCGCCGGCCCGGGATGCCCGCGATCAGCCCCGAGCAAACCGGCTCGCTCCAGACCCTCCGCGAGATTGTCGAATTCCTGGCGGGCGGAACTTCGGTGCGAACGGCTGAGGCCGCGCCGGCGATCGTCGACGAGCCGCGGAAGGCGGTCCAGGAATCGGGGCTCATCCTGCGCCGCCTGGAGCCAAGAGCGATGCCGGTCGACCCGTCGAGGCGACGGGAAGACGTGGTGCTTCCGGCCGGGTCTGTCATCGCGATCACCGACGAGGGATCGCCACTCACCCAGGCGATCCAGTCGGAACTGACCTCGCGCGGATACCAGCCGATTGTGGTCGCGATCGGTGATGAGCACGCCATCAAGTCGATCCATGAGCTTCGCGGGCTGATCGTGCTGGCGCCTTCGGGACGATGTCCGGCCGGCTTCGTCGACAGGGCGTTCCGGACGATTCGGGCCTCGGCGAAGGCCCTGGAGCAGGCGGCCCTCCGCGGCGGTGCGGCGATGGCGACGGTCTCCCGGCTCGACGGCCGCTTCGGCGTGGAAGGGCTCTGGTCGGAAGTCGATCCCACCTCGGGGGCACTGGCGGGGCTCTCGAAGACCGCCGCCCGCGAGTGGTCCGGTGTGAGCAGCCGGGCGCTTGACCTCGGTCCTGATGTCGCCCCGATCGACCGCGCGGCGGCCTGGATCGTCGACGAATGGCGAACCCGAGGCCCGGTGGAGATCGGCCTCGATCGCGCCGGAATCGTCGCGCTGGAGGCTGTCCCGGCGCGCGATCCGGGGGCGTCGCGCGGGCGAAGGACCGTCCTGCGGCCCGACGACCTGGTCGTCATCAGCGGAGGGGCACGTGGGATCACGGCCGAGGTTGCGGTCGCGATGGCGACCGCCTTCCGGCCCCGGCTCCTGATCCTCGGCCGGAGCCCGGCGCCCGAGGGGACCGAAGATCCGAGAATCGCCGCCTGCCGCGACGAGGCCGAATTGAAGCGGATGCTCCTCGCCGGCCCCGATCGCCCCTCACCGAGGGCGATCAACGATCGGATCCGCCGCATCCTCTCGGACCGAGAAGTCCGGACCAACCTCAACCGAATCGCCGAGGCTGGCTCGCGAGTCGCCTATCGATCGGTCGACGTTCGCGACCCGGCCGCCGTCCGTGAGGTGATGGCGCGGGCCCGCGACGAATTTGGGCCGGTCCGTGGCCTGATCCACGGCGCCGGCGTGCTGGCGGATCGAAAGATCGTCGATCAGACGGATGAGCAGTTCGCGACGGTCTACGAAACGAAGGTCGAGGGGCTGCACAACCTGGTCGAGGCGATCGATCCCGAGTCGCTGGCGCTTCTGGTCCTGTTCTCGTCATCGACGGCCCGGTACGGGCGGACGGGTCAGGTCGCGTATGCCTTGGCCAACGAATATCTGAACAAGTGGGCGCAGCAGGCCGCGATCCGCTGGTCAGACTGCCGGGTGGTCTCGTTCAACTGGGGTCCCTGGGACGGCGGGATGGTCGGCGATGCGTTGCGGTCCGTTTTCGAGGGGGAGGGGTTGCACCTGATCCCGCCCGACGCCGGCGCCCAGTTGGTTGTGGACGAGGTCCGCGCCGACGACGACGGCCCTGGTCCGGTCGAGATTGTCGTACTGGCCGATCGGGTCGAGGAGCGCACGAAGGGAGCCGCCGAGCCGGCTTCGAACGGCCAGCTTGAGGTCGTCTTCCGACGCGAGGTGAGTGTCCGATCGATGCCCGTGCTGGCCGATCATGTGATTGACGGCCACGCCGTTCTGCCCATGGCGATCCTCCTCGAATGGGCGGCCGAGGCGGCAATGCATCGCAACCCCGGGCTGGTCGTTCGTGGCGTCGACGATTTGAAGCTGTTCAAGGGCGTGGTGCTGCACGGGCCGGAGACGGCGGAACTGGAGATTGCGGCCGGTCGGGCCGCTCGTCTCGGCGACGAGTTCCGCGTACCGGTCGAGCTCCGAGGGTCGCTTCGGAACGGTCGGCCGATCGTTCACGCGAGGGCCGAGGTCGTGCTGTCGGCCCGGTACGAGAAGGGATCCCGGCGGGTCGACGAGCCAGCGCTCGCCTCAACGATCGCCCTCGACGAGGTCTACGGCCCCGCGCTCTTCCACGGTCCGGCGATGCAGGGGATCGAGCGGGTAGAAGGATCCGGCGATCGAGGGATCGCGGGACAGGTGCGGACCTCACCGACGCCATCGGCGTGGCTCGATCGCCCGCTCCGATCCCGATGGCTGACCGACCCCCTCGCGGTCGATTCGGCCTTCCAGCTCGTCGTTCTCTGGACGCGGGAGCAACTCGGATCGAGCTCGCTGCCGACAGCCGTTGGCCGATACCGGCAGTTCCGCGCCGAGTTCGGCCGGGAGCCGGTCCGGGTCGTCGTGGAGATCCGCCAGGCGAACGATGCGAGGGCCGTCGCCGACATTGAGTTCCTCGACGCTCGCGGCGAACCGATCGCCCGTATCGAGTCTTATGAATGTGTCGTGGATGCCTCGCTTGCCCAGGCGTTCCGGCGCAACCGACTGGCCGCCCCTACCCCCATGACCGCGAGCTGACCGATGCCGGCCGTCCCCCAGCCGACCACCGGCGATGACATCGCGATCGTGGGGATCGGCGGGATCTTCGCCGATTCCGAGGCGCCCGATCGGCTCTGGTCGAACATCGTCGCCGGTCGGGACGTCACGCGAGACGTTCCGACCGGCCGATGGATCGTCAACCCGGTCGAGGTGCTGGACCCGGAGGTTGGGCGGCCCGATCGAACCTACACGACCCGCGGCGGGTTCGTTGGTCCCTCGCGGTTCGATCCGTCGGGGACGCGGCTCGATCCTGCGATTGTCGATCGGCTCGATCCGGCGTTTCACCTTGCCCTGATCGCCGCTGCGCAGGCCTGGCGCGATGCGCGGACCGAATCGGTGGACCCGCGTCGATTCGGCGTTGTCTTCGGCCACATCGTTTTACCGACCGAGACCGCCTCGACGATCACGCTCGACGTGCTCGGGCGTCGGTTTGCGGAGCGGCTGGGCGTCTCGACCTCGAAGCCGGCCGCTTTTGAACCTCGTAATGCCTTTCCGGCCGGACTGCCGGCGGCCATTGTCTCCGAGGCGTTTGGGCTCGGCGGCGTCGCGTACACCCTCGATGCGGCCTGTGCCTCGTCGCTCTATGCGCTGAAGCTGGCGGTCGACGAATTGAAGTCCGGCCGGGCCGACGCGATGCTCGCGGGAGGGGTTTCGCGGCCTGACGCTCTCTACACGCAGATGGGCTTCGCACAACTCCGGGCCCTCTCGCCAACCGGCCGCGCCCACCCGCTCGACCACCGGGCCGACGGTCTGATCGTTGGCGAGGGCGCCGGGATCTTCGTACTGAAGCGGCTGGCCGACGCTCGACGTCATGGCGATCGAATTTACGGGATCCTCGCGGGGATCGGGCTCTCCAACGACATCGCGGGCGACCTGATGGCGCCCGATTCCGAGGGGCAGCTTCGCGCGATGCGGTCGGCCTACGAAGGCGCTGGGTGGTCCCCGACCGACGTGGATATGATTGAGTGTCACGCTACCGGGACACCGCGTGGCGATGCGGTCGAGGTCGCCAGCCTCCGGAAGCTCTGGGGAGCGTCGGGATGGCGGCCCGAGGACTGCGCGATCGGATCGGTGAAAGCGAACATCGGTCACGCTCTCACCGCAGCCGGTGCCGCCGGGCTGATCAAGGTGCTCATGTCATTGAAGCATCGGACCCTCCCGCCGACCGCCAACTTTGAGCGGCCGAACCCCGCCCTCGGGCTGGATGCGGGACCGTTCCGTGTTCTCGGTAAAGCCGAGCCCTGGCCGGAGCGTGAGCCGGGGCGCCCTCGACGGGCGGCCCTCAGCGGGTTTGGCTTCGGCGGGATCAACGCTCACGTGCTGATTGAGGAGCATGTTCCGGACAGGGTGGTTGCCGTTTCGGTCCCGATCGATCGGCCGGCACCGATCGCGGTCGTCGGAATCGCGGGGCAAATGGGAACGAAGGTGGGTCGCGACGCCTTTGCCTCGCTTGTCCTTGGATCGGAAATCCGCCCGATTGAGCGACGAATTGGCTCGCTTCAAATTCCCGTCGGTCGGTTTCGGATTCCGCCTCGCGAGCTCGCCGAGATGCTCCCCCAGCAATCGCTGATGCTTCGGGTCGCGGCCGAGGCGATCGAGTCGGCCGGGTGGGATGCGAGACTCGCCGCGCGGACGAGTGTCGTCGTCGGGATCGGGCTCGACCTCAATACGACGAACTATTACCTCCGATGGTCGATGGCCGACCGGGCTCGCGACTGGGGCGAGGGGCGATCGATCAAGGATTTCACCGAGTGGGTCGACGAGCTTCGCGAGGCCGCCGGGCCGTCGCTTTCGGCGAACCGGACGATGGGATCGCTCGGCGGAGTGGTCGCCAGTCGGGTCGCGCGGGCGATGCGGATCGGCGGACCGAGCTTCAGCGTCTCGTCGGACGAGACCTCCGGGATTCAGGCCCTGGCGAACGCGGTGGAATGGCTCCGCCGGGGCGAAATCGATGCGGCGATCGTCGGCGCGATCGACCTTGCCAGCGACGAACGCGCCGCTCTCGCTCGACAGGCCCTCGGGGCCGATCCGGCCGACGGAACGGATGCGGCGTTTGCCCTGGTCGTCAAGCGGCTCGACGACGCCATTCGCGACGGCGACACCATCCGCGCCGTGATTCGCGAGGTTTCGACCGCGAAGGCGAATCGGCCTGGTCTGCCGGCCGAGGCAGGCGCGGCGGCAGGGATGGCCGAGGTCGTCCGCGCGGTGGTCGGGCTGGCCGATCGGGTCGAGCCCGAGGACGGACGGCCAGCGCGTCCCTGGCTCCGAGATCGCGACGAGGGGCCTCGCCACCTGAGGGTCGAAACGCTCGGCCTGGGTGGGACCTCGGCGCGCGTCGCGCTGGAGGAGGGACCAGCGCCGACGCCCAGGCTCACGACCCCGCCTCGACGGTTCGGTCTGTTCGCGATCGAGGCAGACGATCCCCAGGCGATGCTGGCTCGGATCGAGGATCTCGCCTATTTTTCGGATGAACACTCCGGCGATTCGATCCATGAGCTGGCTCGACGATGGTGGCGCCGCCATCCCGCCGAGCCCCGGGCACGGCTGGGAACGGCGATCGTCGCCGGCGATATGGAGGAGCTCAAGAAACGGCTGATCCAGGCACGTCGATCGTCGTTCGAGCGGATCGGACAGGGCGGGGTCGCGTTCGTCTATCCGGGGCTGGGGAGCTACTTCGAGGGAATGGGGCGCGAGCTGGGCCTGCTCTGGCCCGAGGTACTCGACCGCCAGGAGGCCGAGAGTCGATCGCTCCGAACTCAGCTCGCGCCCGATCTCTGGTGGGGCGGCCGGCTCCCCGATCGATTCGAGGATCACCGGGCGCCCGTGCTCGGGCAGGTCGCCGTGGGGAGCCTCATCACCGACGTCTTGCTCGGTCTCGGCATCCGTCCCGATGCGGCGATCGGGTACAGTCTGGGCGAGTCGGCCGCGCTGGTCGCACTTCGGGCCTGGACCGATCGCGACGAGCTTGCGAGGCGGTTGCAGTCGTCGCCGCTCTTCGCCACCGAGCTTTCGGGGCGATTCGACGCTGCGCGTCGGGCCTGGAACGTTCCGCCTGATCGGCCGGTCGATTGGGTCGCCGGGATCGTCACCTGCTCGGATCGAGACATCCGAGCCGCGATTGACGCGACCGGAGAAACTCACGTTTATATTCTGATCCTCAACACGTCCGACGAGACCGTGATTGGCGGGGCGCGAACGGACGTCTCGGCGATCGTCCGTCGATTGAAGTGCGGCTGGATCGAGTTGCCCACGGTCAGCACGGTGCATTGCCCGATCGGACGCCTGGTCGAATCCGAATACGAGGCGATGCACGAGATGGAAACATCCGCAACGCCCGGGATCGCCTTCTACAGCGGTATCTCGGGCTCTCGATACACGGTTGATCGCCGATCGGCGGCTCGGGCGATCGCGGCGCAGGCGGCGGGGACCATCGACTTCCCTCGGACGATCGAATCCGCCCATGCCGACGGCGTCGGCCTTTTTATCGAGGTGGGACCAGGCGGCTCATGTACGAGACTCATCGGCCGGATCCTCGGCGATCGGCCGCACCTCGCGGTCTCGGCCTGCCGGCCCGATCGCGACGCCCTGGCCGGAATTCTGGATGTTGTCGCTGCCTGCATCGTGTTTCGAGTGCCCGTCGATCTCGCCCGGCTTCATGGCGATGAACGAACAACGCCTGTCGAACCGAAATCCGGCGCGACGATCCGGGTCGAGGTTGGTCCACCCGAGTTCCGAGTCCGCCCGCTTCCTCCTCGAACGGTCCCGACGAAAGAGGATTTCGAGCCCGCCATGAAGACCGCCCTGCGCCCTGACCTGGCTCCGATCGCCGCCGCGATGCTCGACGCCGATCGGGCCCGCGCCGAGGCCCATCGCGCGTTCCTGCGCGTTTCGCAGGGCGCGGCGGACCTGATGGCCCGATACCTGGCCCTTCGCCTCGATCGATCGGGTCCGGTCGAGACCCACGAACAGGCTCCGGCGTCCAGGAGCGAGGCCGAGGATCCATTTCCGAACGAGCCAGCCCTCTTTGATCGGAAGCAATGCCTGGAACTGGCCGTTGGCTCGGTGGCCTCGGTGTTCGGCCCCGAGTTCGAGGAGGTCGACCGCCTGCCGACGCGGGTTCGTCTGCCGGATGAGCCGCTGATGTTCGTCGACCGGATCGTGACGATGGAGGGCGAACCTCGGTCGATGTCGAGCGGACGGATCGTCACCGAGCACGACATCCGCCCCGGGTCCTGGTATCTCGACGGCAACCGCGTGGCACCCTGCGTCGCGATGGAGGCCGGCCAGGCCGACCTTGTGCTGAGCGGCTACCTCGGCGTCGATTTCGTCACGCGGGGACGGTCGCTCTATCGCCTGCTCGACGCCAACGTGACCTTCCATCGGAGCCTGCCGGTGGTCGGCCAGACGATGCGTTACGACATCCGGATCACGCAGTTCTTCCGGCAGGGGACGACCGTCCTCTTCCGGTTCGAGTACGACGCGACCGTCGGCGGCGAGCCGCTCATCACGATGCGAGACGGGTGCGCCGGCTTCTTTACCGAGGAGGAACTTGCGGCCGGCAAGGGGGTCACGCCCTCTCGGCTCGATTCGAGACGACGCGAACAGGTCGCGGTCAATCGCGGGGTTGATCTCGTTCCGACCGCACCCATGAGCCTCGATGAGGCGGGTGTCGAGGCGCTCCGGCGGAGCGACCTCGCCTCGGCGTTCGGGGCGCCTTTCGACGTGCTCCCGATCGCCGATCCTGTCGGGTTGCCGGGCGGACTGATGGCGATGCTTCGGCGCGTTCCAAAACTGGAGCCGGCGGGCGGACCGGCCGGGTTGGGCTTCATCCGCGCTGAGGCGGATGTGCGGCCTGGCGACTGGTACATGGTCTGCCACTTCATCGACGATCGCGTGATGCCCGGAACCTTGATGTACGAGTGCTGCCTGCACGCGATGCGCACCCTTCTGATGCGGCAGGGGTGGGTCGGCTCCCGCGAGGCGGTCGCGTTCGAGCCGGTGCCGGGCGTCGCCAACCGGCTGAAATGCCGGGGACAGATCACCGAGTCGACCCGGGTCGTCGCCTGCGAGATTACGATCAAGGAGCGCGGGTATCGCCCCGAGCCGTACGCGATCGCCGATGCCCTGATCCTCGCCGACGGCAAGCCGATCGTCTCGGTGACCGACCTGGGGCTTCAGTTGTCGGGGACGAACCGCGCCGCTCTCGAAGCAGTCTGGGGAGAACGTTCACGAGTTCGTCCATGAAATACAGCAAGGTTTACATTCAAGCGATCGGTTACGAGATCGCACCGGTGGTCGTGACGTCGGCCGAGCTGGAGCACCGGCTGGCGCCCGTCTACACGGCGCTCCATCTCTCTGAGGGTCAGCTTGAGGCACTCACCGGGATCAGCGAGCGCCGGTGGTGGGAGCCGGGATACCGACTCTCCGACGGCGCGATCGCGGCAGGACGTCGGGCATTGAAGGTGGCCGGGATTCGCGGCGATCAGCTCGATGCGGTGATCTACGGTGCCGTCTGCCGGGAGCACTTCGAGCCGGCGACCGCCTGCCGGGTCGCTGCTGAGCTGGGGGTTGGGCCCGAGGCCGCCGTCCACGATGTCGGCAACGCCTGCCTGGGCGTGCTGAACGGGATGGTCGATATCGCCAACCGGATCGAGGTCGGCCAGGCCCGCGCGGGGCTGGTCGTGGCCTGCGAGGCCTCGCGCGAGATCAACGAGATTGTGATCGCGCAACTTCTCGAAAATCCGACGATGGATTTTCTCAAGGAATCGCTTGCGACGCTGACCGGGGGATCGGGCGCGGCGGCCGTCCTGCTGACGGACGGCTCGTTCGACGGCCCGCGCGGGCGGAAGCTTGTCGGTGGCGTCTGGCGGACGGCTCCGCAATTCCACGACCTCTGCCGATGGGGGATCGAGCGGGATGGGCCGAATGGCCGGTATCGCCAGTTCACGGCGACCGACGCCGCGGCCGTGCAGTCCAACGGCGTCGAACTGGGGACGCAGACCTGGCATGCCTTCCTCAGCGAGCTCGGATGGTCGGCCGGCTCGATCGATCGGGCGATCTGCCACCAGGTCGGGGCCTCGCATCGCGAGACGATTTTGAAGCGGCTCGGCCTCGCGGATGAGATCGATTTTCCGACGTTTCCCTACCTCGGCAACATGGGGACCGTCTCGCTGCCGATGACCGCCGGCCTCGCGGATGATCGTGGCTTCCTCCGCGACGGGGACCGTGTCGCTTTTCTCGGAATCGGTAGCGGGCTGAACTGCATGATGCTCGGGCTGGAGTGGTAAATGAATCGCGTCCTCGAACAGTTTCTGGCCGATCACCCCGGGCGTGACCTCGATCGAGGCGGGATGCGCCTGCATTACATCGACGAGGGAGACGGCGACCCGGTCGTGATGCTCCACGGCAACCCAACGTGGTCGTTTTTCTATCGACATCTGATTGAAGACCTGAGAAACGCGTATCGCGTGGTCGTGCCCGACCATATCGGCTGCGGGCTCTCCGACAAGCCCGACGATTCGCGATACGATTACACGCTCACGCGACGGGTGGACGATCTCGAAGCTCTGCTCGATCACCTGGGGCTCGACCGCGATTTGACGCTCGTCCTGCACGACTGGGGCGGGATCATCGGGATGACGTTCGCCGCCCGGCATCCGGAGCGGATCGCCCGGCTGGTTGTGACGAACACCGCGGCGTTTCACAAACCGGCGGGGAAGTCGTTCCCGACGGCACTCGCCCTCTTCCGCGACTCGCCGGCCGGTGCCTGGCTGGCTCGCGGAGCGAACCTCTTCGTCCGCGGGACCGGATGGATCGGCTGCAAGACGCAGCGTCTCTCCAGGGAAACACGAGACGCCTACGCGGCGCCCTATGATTCGTGGGAACACCGTATCGCGATTCACCGATTCGTCCAGGACATCCCGCTTCGTTCGGGCGACCGCAGTTACGGGGTCATTACCGAGGTTCAGGATCGGCTGCATCTCCTGCGATCGATCCCGATGATGATCGCCTGGGGGCTCCAGGATTTCGTCTTTGATGAGCCGATTCTGAACGAATGGGTCCGGCGGTTTCCGGAGGCGGAAGTCCACCGATTCACCCGCGCAGGGCACCTGCTGTTTGAGGACGAGCGTGAGGCGGTCAACGGGCTCGTGCAACGGTTCCTGGCGGCCCATCCCCTCGCCCGGGAGGTTGTTCGATGAGCGCCTCAACGGCCCGGCCCGACTCGCCGAACATCGCGGCCATCCTTGCCGAGCGGGCCAGGTCGGATCCCGAGGCGCTGGCCGTGCGGCGCGCTGGCGGCTCTCGACGTTCCGCGATCAGTTTCGGACGGCTCGACGCGACCAGCGACGCGATCGCCATCGGCCTGCGCGCGATGGGGATCGCACCCGGGACCCGCGCACTGCTGATGGTTCCACCCGGCCCGGACCTCTTCAAGCTGGTCTTCGCCGTGCTGAAGGCGGGGGTGGTCCCGGTGCTGATCGATCCGGGGATCGGCCGGAAGTATCTCGGTCAGTGTGCCCGGGAAGCCGAGCCCGAGGTCTTCATCGGCATCCCGAAGGCGATCCTCGCCGGGCACGTCTTTGGCTGGGGACAGGCGACGATCCGGCGGCGGATCGTGGTGGCACCGCGAAGGGTTTTCGTCGTGCCCGGGGCGATCTCGATCGCGGGACTGATCCGGTACGGGAGCCGCCGGCTCGGTCAGACGCCGCTACCCTCCGATCCGCTCCCGCCCGGGGCTCCCGCGGCGATCCTCTTCACCAGCGGTAGCACGGGGCCGCCGAAGGGGGCTGTGTACACCCAGGAGATGCTCAAGGCGCAGGTCGCGACCCTTCACGAGCTGTTCGCGATCGGGCCGGGCGAGGTCGACCTTGGCACGTTCCCGCTGTTCGCGCTCTTCGCGCCGGCGCTCGGGATGACGTCCATCATCCCCGAGATGAATCCGACCCGTCCGGCCCGCGCTCGGCCGTCGAAGATCGTCGGGGCGATCCAGCGGTACGGGGCGACCAACCTCTTCGGATCGCCGGCTCTGCTCCGTCAGCTCGTCCGGGGAGATGAGGACAGCCTGACGAAGCTGCCGACCCTCAAGCGAGTCGTCTCAGCCGGCGCGCCGGTCCCGGCGCGGACCATCGAGCGAATGGCCGCGCGGCTCGTCCCGCCGGCGCAGGTCCACACGGTCTACGGTGCCACCGAGGCGCTGCCCGTCGCCTCGATCGGGAGCGACGAGATCCTCGGTGAGACCCGGAAGGCCACGGATCAGGGCCGTGGCGTCTGCGTCGGCCGGCCGGTCCCGGGGATCGAGGTTCGCGTGATCCGGATCGATGACGAGCCGATTCCCAGTTGGTCGGACGACCTTCTCGTCCCCGACGGGACCATCGGCGAGATCATCGTCTCGGGTCCGGTCGTTAGCCGAGAATATTTTCAAAGACCTGAGGCCACACGACTCGCCAAGATCCTCGACCCGGCGCGAGGGGTCTTCTACCACCGGATGGGGGATGTCGGCTACCTCGACGACCGGGGCCGGATCTGGTTCTGCGGGCGGAAGTCGCATCGGGTCGTTCTTGAGGATGAGGTCCTGTTCACGATCCCCTGTGAATCGATCTTCAACACACATCCGGACGTTTATCGGTCGGCGCTGGTCGGCGTGGAGCGGGGCGGCCGGGTCGAGCCGGTGATCTGTATCGAGCCGGTCCGATGGTTGGCGCGGCCCCGGCGGGATCGGCTCCGGGCGGAGTTGCTGGACCGAGCGGGCGAGTTCCCGCAGACGAGGCGGATCCTGACGGTCCTGTTCCACCCGTCATTCCCGGTGGATATCCGTCACAATTCGAAGATTTTTCGAGAGAAGCTTGCCGCCTGGGCGGCCCGGAGACTGGCATGAGCGGCGACCTGGGACGGGTCCTGGTGACCGGAGGCGGCGGCTTCCTCGGGACGGGCGTGATCCGGCTCTTGCGCAGGCGAGGGCTCACCGTGCGGAGCCTTTCACGGTCGCGACATTCCCACCTCGACGAACTGGAGGTCGAGCAGCATCAGGGGGACGTCGCCGACGAGGGGGCTGTCGTCCGGGCCGTCGAGGGTTGCGGGACCGTCTTCCACATCGCGGCGAAGGCGGGACTCTGGGGCCCCGAGCACGAGTACCGTCGCGCCAATGTCGAGGGTACGCGGCACGTTCTCGACGCCTGCCGCGCTGCCGGTGTCCCCCGGCTGATCTACACAAGCTCGCCGAGCGTCGTGTTCAACGGGATGGACCTCGCCGGCGCCGACGAATCGGCGCCCTACCCGGCCCGGTTCGACGCCGCCTATCCCGAGACCAAGGCGATCGCGGAGCGGATGGTCCTCGAAGCAAACGCGCCGGGGCTCGCGACGGTTGCGCTTCGTCCGCACCTGATCTGGGGCCCCGGCGACAACAACCTGCTCCCGCGAATCCTCGCGAGGGCGCAGTCGGGCCAGCTTCGTCGAATCGGAGGGAGGAACGCCCAGATCGACCCGGTTTACATCGATAATGCCGCCGAGGGGCATGTCCTGGCCGCCGAGAGCCTCGCTCCGGGCGCCCCCTCGGCCGGCCGGGCGTACTTCATCACCCAGGGCGAGACGATCGCCGTCTGGGAGATGATCGACGCGCTCCTGAAGGTCGCGCACATGGGCCCGGTCCATCGGACGATCTCGCGGCCGTTGGCCCTGGTCGGGGCAGGGGTGCTGGAGGCGGCCTATCGCCTCTCGGGCCGCGCCGACGAGCCGCCGATGACCCGCTTCCTCGCCCGGCAGCTCTCGACCACCCACTGGTTCCGGATCGACGCCGCCCGCCGCGACTTCGGCTACGAACCGCGCGTCTCGATCGCCGAGGGACTCCGACGCCTGGAGGAGTGGCTCCATCGTAAGGGAGATTGAAGAATGGAAGCCCCATCGCCGATCGTGGTCGTCCTCGCCGGGCCAAACGGGGCGGGCAAGTCGACGTCCGCGAGGGCGATCATCCGCGAGGCCCTGGGCGTGGACGAGTTCGTCAACGCCGACATCCTCGCGCAGGGACTCTCCGGCTTCGACCCGGAGCGCGCCGCGATGGCCGCAGGTCGGATCATGCTCGCCCGGCTCCGAGAACTCGCCCGGCAGCGGCGTTCCTTCGCCTTCGAAACGACCCTCGCGAGCCGATCGTTCGCCCCACGGATCGCCGAATGGATCGCGACCGGCTATCGGTTCCACCTGGTCTTCCTCGGGCTGCCCGACCCAGGGATGGCCGTGGCACGCGTGGCGGCGAGAGTCGAGGAAGGCGGGCACCATGTCCCGGAAGAGACGATCCGCCGACGATACGAGGCCGGCCTGCGCCACTTCGATCGGCTCTATCGGCCGATGGCGACGGCATGGGGATTCTGGGATAATTCGACCGAGTCCGGACTCGTCCCGATCGCCTCGGGCGAGGGGACGCCGGCCGGGCCCCGAGCGTCGCCATCGAGCTGGCGCGACGCGAGGGCCATCGAGCAGGCGCAACGCCGGGCGATCTCCGAGGCGATCGACCGGAAGAGGCGGCTCGGTGATCCGGCCGTGATCTGGCGCGAGGGGAAAGTCGTCCGGATTCCTGCCGGGGAGATCGGCCGATCGTCGTGAGGTCGGCCCCGGTCCTCGATCGATCTGCGTTCCGAGCGGAGCCGAACCATGCGCCCGAGGGCCTACGCCGTCGCGACGATGGACACCAAGGGCCGCGAGCTGGCCTTCGTGGCCGATCGGGTCCGCGCCGGCGGGGTCGAGGTCGTCACGGTCGACGTCGGCACGCTCGATCCACCGACCGTCGCGCCCGACATTCCCCGTGAGGCCGTCGTCGCGTCTCACCCGACTCCCGAGGGCCGGGCCCTGGCGCTTTCGGGCGTTGACCGCGGCACGTCGGTCACCGCGATGGGCGAGGCGCTGGCCGTTTTCCTCCGCCGTGAGCACGAGGCCGGTCGTCTCGCCGGTGTGATCGGGATCGGCGGGAGCGGGAACACTGCCGCCATCACGCCCGCCATGCGCGCCTTGCCGATCGGGATGCCGAAGCTGATGGTCTCCACCATTGCGAGCGGCAACGTGGCGCCTTACGTCGGCACGAGCGATATCGTGATGATGTACCCGGTCGTCGATATCGCCGGGCTCAACGCTGTCTCACGTCGCGTCCTCGCCAACGCCGCCGCCGCACTTGTCGGGATGATCCGCCAGGACGAGCTGCCGTCCGACGATCGCCCGACCGTTGCGATGACGATGTTCGGCGTGACCACGCCCTGCGTCTCGGCCGTCCGCGAGGCCCTCGAGGCGCACGGCTTCGACGCTCTCGTCTTCCACGCGACCGGGACCGGTGGCCGGGCGATGGAAAAGCTCGTTGAGGCTGGGCTGATCGGTGGCGTCCTCGACATCACCACCACCGAGGTCGCCGACGAGGTCGTCGGCGGTATCCTCCCCGCCGGACCCGATCGGTTCGACGCGATCCTCCGGGCGCGCATCCCCTACGTAATGAGCCTGGGTGCTCTCGACATGGTCAACTTCGGCGCGATTGAGACGGTCCCCGAGAAGTTCCACGGCCGGAAGCTCCACTCCCACAACGCACAGGTCACGCTGATGCGGACCACCGCCGACGAGAACCGCCAATGCGCCCGATGGATTGCCGGCAAGCTCAACCTCGCGGAGGCCCCGTTCACGGTGATGATCCCCGAGGGAGGCGTCTCGTCGATCGACGCGCCGGGGATGCCGTTCCACGATCCCGAGGCCGACGCGGCCCTCTTCGACGAGCTGGAATCGGCGATCGAGCACCGACCCGGCCGAACCATCCGGCGACTGCCGATGAACATCAACGACCCCGCGTTCGCCCGGGCTCTGGTCGAGGCTTATCTTGACCTCGCTTCGGCCCGGACCATCCAGGAGTAAAGCCGATCATGCCCGAATCTCGAGCGAGTATCGTTGATCGACTGCGGCGGAAGGTCGCCGAGGGGCGCCCGATCATTGGCGGAGGCGCCGGGACCGGGATCAGCGCCAAGTGCGAGGAGGCCGGCGGCATCGACCTGATTGTCATCTACAATTCGGGCCGGTTCCGAATGGCCGGGCGCGGATCGATGGCCGGTTTGATGCCGTATGGCAATGCCAACGCGATCGTCAAGGAGATGGCCCGCGAGGTCCTCACCGCCGTGAAGCAGACGCCGGTGCTGGCCGGGGTCTGCGCCTCCGATCCGTTTCTGCTCCGCGATTACTTCCTCCGCGATTTGAAGGAAATGGGCTTCGCCGGTGTGCAGAACTTCCCGACCGTCGGGCTGATCGACGGGATGTTCCGGGCCAACCTCGAAGAGACCGGGATGGGCTTCGAGCACGAGATCGAGTTGATCGCCGCGGCGCACCGGCTCGACCTGCTCACAACGCCCTACGCCTTCGACCCCGATCAGTCGCGATTGCTGGCCGAGGCGGGGGCGGATGTGGTCGTCGCGCACATGGGGCTCACGACCAAGGGGACCATCGGCGCGAAGACCGCCCGAACCCTCGACGACTGCGCCCGAGAGGTCGCCGCGATCGCCGAGTCGGCGAAGACGGCGAGGCCCGATGTGCTGGTCCTCTGCCACGGCGGGCCGATCGCCGATCCGGCCGACGCGCAGTGGATTCTCGATCGCGTTCCGGCCTGCGACGGATTTTATGGTGCCAGTTCCATGGAACGGCTCCCCACCGAACGGGCGATCGAGCGGCAGGTCCGCGAGTTCGTCGGGTTGACTCTGCGAGCGGGCGGGAAGTAAACGCCCGGCCAAAGCGGGAAGACGCCGATCAGGCGGTCACGCTCCGTCGAGAAGTCTCGACGTGGTTCATCTGACCGCCCTCGATCTCGCCCGTGGCGTACTCGTTGAACTCGGTGTACATCAGGTGCCGGTAGAGCTTGCTTTCGGCCTGAAGGCGGGCCGGCGATCCGGCGTCCTCGACGCGACCGTCGTGCAGGACGATCGCGTGATCGCTGCTCCGGACGCTCGACAGCCGGTGGGGGATCACGATCACCGTTCGGCCGACCGAGAGCCGGGCGAGGGTGTCGTCGATAAAGTGCTGAGTGCTCGGGTCAAGGGGTTCCTTCGGCTCCTCGACAATCAGGATCGAGGGGTCGTGCAGGAAGGCCCGGGCCAGGGCAATTCGGAACTGCTCATCGGCCTTCAGGTAGTGGCCGAGCGGTCCAATGATCGTATCGTAACCGTGGGGCAGGTCCTGGATGAAGTGGTGAGCGTGGGTCACCTTGGCCGCCTCGATGACCCTCGGAAGTGTGTTCATCGGATCACCAAGGCCGATGTTCACCAGGACCGAATCGGTGAAGACCAGATCGGCCTGGAGAACGATTCCGACCTGCGCCCGAATCGATTCGAGGGTTGCGGCGCGGAGATCGTGGCCGTCGACCAGCACCCGGCCCGCTTTCGGGTCGATCAGGCGGGGGATCAGGCAGGCCAGGGCCAGCTTGGAATCCTCCTGCATTCCGAGGACCGCCGTCCGCGCTCGCGCAGGGATCTCGACATTCACCCGATCGAGCAGGATGCGGCCCGACCGGCTCTCGAGCGTAACGTTTTCCAGCGCGATCTGATCGCGGGGCGGTTCGAGGAAGACCGCGCCGACGTCCTGGTGTAGCTCGGGCTTGCGCTCGAGGAACTCAAAGATCCCGCCCGCCGACCGGTTCGCCTGGCGGAGCACCCGGCGATGGCGGACCAGGCTGGCGATCGGGTAGGCCAGGCCGGTCAGTGCGAGAAAAAGGGTCAGCATTGTCCCGATACCGATCCGCTTACTGACCAGGACGTTGAGCCCCAGCAGGCCAAGCGCCAGGGCAATCGCGGCGCCGATAAGCAGGACCGTGCTCGAACTCATCGTCGCCGAGGAGGCCATCCGTTGCTCATCGGCCTTCCGATAGCGCTCCAGGTGCTCGTCGA
The DNA here is from genome assembly GCA_027451455.1 of Planctomycetales bacterium. Lineage (GTDB taxonomy): Bacteria > Planctomycetota > Planctomycetia > Isosphaerales > Isosphaeraceae > JAKAUH01. The sequence goes on from DAIDJI010000020.1 coordinate 16,837, forward strand.
ACCGCTCCCGGTCGTATTCCTCGACGCTGTAGACGCGGACCGTCCGAAGCAACCCGAGGTCCTCGTGGAGCAAGACGAGCTGGACCGAGGCGTCCCGGAGCGCGGCGTCGGCGGCCATCCGGGCGTCAGACTCCATCTTTCGGGCGGTCAGCCAGGTGAGGATGCCGACGGCCGCCATGAAGAGCGTGAGCCCGGGCGAGACCAGAAGCGCCACGATCAGCAGTCCGCCAGCCAGGACATAGAGCCTCGGCAGGTTCTGAAGATCGGCGAAGAGACCCTCACGGACGTCGTTGACCTCTCGGGTCCAGAGGTTGATGACCGGCCCAACGCCCTCGGTCGGCAGCGACGACTGGCCCAGCCGGTACATCTGCCGGTGGATCTGCCTTCGGAGCGCGGTTGCGACCTCGCTCGACGCCCGGGCGATCGCCCGACGGCGCCAGGACGAGACGAGCACGATCAAAACCAGAAGGATCAGCCCCATCGCGAGCAGGGTCCCGAGGGCCCCGCGATTATTTCGAAGCGTCGGCATGACTCGGGTCATCCCGATCAGCACCTGGGCTCCGAGGCGATGCACGATGTTGCCGCTGAGATAACTGTCGGGATAAAGCGGGAAGATCCCCGTGTCGTCAAAGAGGACGTCATCGCGGTCGGTCCCCGATCGATGGGCCTCAACCCAGGCCGGCAACTCGCCGACCCGCTCAGCCGGGAACCGGGCCTCGCCCCGCGACGCCAGAAGCGCCACGAAGAGCCCCACCACTCCCAGCATTGCCACGATCAGTACCGACTCGATGACACCCAGAATCCGGGCGATCATCGGATCGGACTGCGACCCTAGCAGCCGGGCCGCCCGTCGGAACGCGATGGCCTGCATGGATGACCTTCCCGAGGTCGGAACCCCTCATCCGGACGCGACGGGACGGGGGGCATCCCCGTTCCCGTCGATCTCAACGCCCGGCCGATCGATCCGATCAGGCCAGGTCGCGATCCTCGAACAGGAGGAACGCGAAGAGTAACGCCGCTCCACTGTACATCACGCAATAGCCAAGCGCCGGCAAAACGTAATCCACCCAGGGGATCACCGCCCCCGTGGAGATCGAAGGGCCGGCGTTGAAGAACTCCAGCCCCGGCAAGACAAACCCGAAGAGCTTCGCCATGAAGCCAACCAGCTCGTTGACCTGCGAGTTCTCCGCGTTCGCCGCCTCAACCAGCACCGGGCTCAGGTGGCCGAGGAAGAAGATCAGGATGCAGACGACCAGATTCGCGAGCATCGGCAGCCGGGTCGAGATCGCCACGCTGATGCTCGTCAGCACGGTGACCTCCATGAAGCCCAGAACCAGACCCGGAAGGACCTGCCGAACCTGCTCCCACTGCTTGGCCCGCTCAGCCAGGCCGCCGGCTGACTCGCGGAGGTCGTACTCGTACTTGTAAAAGACGCCCGCCGCAAACAACGATCCCAGCAGCAGATAGAGCGCCAGGACCCCCAGCTCGATCCCCAGGAATTTCCCGACGATGAACTGCCGGCGGTTGATCGGCTTCGAGAGCAACGTGATCGCCGTCTTCCCCTCGATCTCATCGGCCACCGTCGAACTGGCCGTCAACAACGCCAGAAGCATGCAGAAGAACGAGATCGTCGTCAGGCCCGTGTCCTTGTACATCTTGATGTCTTCACCAAAGGTGAAGTAGGACACCCAGATTGTCACCAGGAGCAGGCCGCCGGCAAACGCCGCCATCACGAAAAACGCGGGCTGACGGATCGCTTCCTTGGCCGTCGCGAGGGCAATGGTGAGTGATTTCATGGCTCGGGCTGCGGGATCCTTGGTCGAGGGAATCGATGAGGGCCGAATCCGGGTGAATCAGGTGGGCAGAGGCCACCGTATCTACAGGAACGTTCGTCGGGGTCGAAAGGATCGAAATCGATGAGGCGAGATTTCGGATTTCGGATTCCCGGCGCCCAGACGCGGGAATCCCGGGCGAAGGACAGCCGATCCTCCGGGATACGGGACGAGCGATGGTCCT
>DAIDJI010000021.1 GCA_027451455.1 Planctomycetales bacterium
GGACCACCCGCGTATAGGCCGGGATCGGCCCGGGGGATCGGAACTGCAACGCCTCGCCGCCGATCGAGTCGCGGACGATCAGCCCGCCCCGACCGCCCGGCGACGGGTACGGTTGCCGGACCAGTACCGAGATCCGAACCAGGTTGTTCGCCCCGACCTTCACCGGCGGAGAGAGCACGGCCGAGGCCGGCTCGTCGAGGTAGGGGTCTTTCTGGTCAAGCGCCTCCTTGTCGACGCCCTTCACGGTCATCCGGAGAACCTGGTCTCCTTCAGCCACCTCCTCGTCGGCGTACCGAATCTCGTTCTTCCGATAGCGCTTCGCGCCGTTTTTGAGGTCCTTGCTTCGCTTCTCGCGGGGGGCGGGCTCGCGCGGACGAAGACTCAGTCGATCCTTCGTCTCCAGGCCCGGATACTGATGGCTGAGGTCTGTCCAGCCGCCCGAGGTCAGGGCCTCGGGGTCGTCGAACGATCCCGAGGGAACCCGGTTCGGCCCAAACCGGTAGCCGGGCAGTCCGGCAATCCAGTCCTTCCAGAGGTGAAGCTGGGGAAGGGTCGCGAACGAAATCGCCGGTGGACACGAGTTGGCCAGCAGGAGAATCGGCGGCTTCGGATAGGGACGAATGGCGTCGTCCGGATACTTGATTTCCTTCCCGTTGATGCTTTCCTCGACGGCCTTGCGGTACTCGGCCATCCCCTGGCTCCAGTACCCGTACATCATGGCGCGGACCGGGCGGGTGGCGTGGTGGGCCTCGATCCAGGCGGTCGTGTAATCCATCTCCTCGATCGCGGCCCGCGCGTTCTTGAGAAACGCCTCCGCGGCGTCCAGAAGGTCCTGCGCGTCGGGGGGCGGCTTGGTGATCCCTCGCTCCGCTCGCGTTTTGAGGTCTTCCTTGCTGATGATCTGGTGCCCGCCCGTCAGAAGGCGATCGAGACCCTCACGCGCCCGGGCCAGCTCAATCTCGGCCTGCCGAACCGCCCACTGCGCAGCGAGGGGACGAATGCTCGCCACGTTCTTCTGGATCCGACGGCAGAGCTCCAGGTCGGTCGTGCAGAGGATCATGGTCGTCACGCCGAGGTCGGGGATCGTGATCCGGGTGCCCCGGGCGTCCACGTCGTCCACCTTCGGCTCCAGGAACCGGGCCCCTCCGGGGCTGACCTCCAGAAACTGAGCCGTCTGCGGCAGCCGGGCATAAACGAGAAGGTCGTGATAGGCAAGCTGCGGCGGCTGCCACTGGGCCTCGCCGTTGAAGTCGGCAACCATCATGAGGAAGCCGCGCGAGCCGGGGAGCGGAATCGCCGCGGCGGTCAGCCCCGGCTTTCCATTGATCTCCTTCACCAGCGGCATCCGCTTCTGGTTGACGTTCGGAATGTACGGCTTGTCGGGCGGGTCGGGATCGAAGACCTCATAATAACTGGGCCGGCGCGTGGTGCCGGCGATGATCCCCTCGAAGAGGTCGATCTCCGCGTTGAGGAAGCCCATCTCGATCAGGAGCGACTCGCCCGCCGGACGGGTCAAATCGGCATCGCCAAGAAACGTGATCCCTCGGCATCCGCCCATCAGGGCCATGTAGGTCATCAGCCGGAGCTGTTCGGGCTGGATCGGCGGCGTCCCCCACTCGGGGACCTCGTCCGTCCCCCAGATGTTGCGGACGAACGAGGGCGGAGTGGTCGCGGGGAGCCAGGCCCAGAACAGGGGCTCCAGACTCCGGGCCGCGAGGATATCCCTCCGCTGGCGAATGTAGCCGAGCCCCTCACCAAACGAGGTGCCGGTCCCCCAGAAGGGAAGATCCAGGCCGATCACGTCGAGATTCGTCGGCGCCCGGGAGTAGAGGCGGAACTCGCCGCTCACGGTGGCCGTGGCGAGGGTCGGGATATCGGGCGTCTCGTCGATCGCCGCGAGAACCTCGCGGACCCTCTCGTTCTCGAGCCGGCGATCCTCGACCTTGCGGGCGTGGCCAAGATCCTCGCCAATCGACCACATCAGGACCGACCGCATCAGGGGATACTCGCTGATCTCCCGGAGGATCCGCTGCTTGCCCCCCTCCTCACCGGCGTTCGAAAGCCGGGGGATCAGGTACATCGGCCGATCCCCCTCGACCAGCGGCGCGATCCGCTTCAAATCCGGTTCGGGACCCGTGACCGCGACATCGAAACCGTACCGACGGAGCGTCGCGAGGTCAGCGCCCGGGGCCTCGATCGCGGTCGGGAACCAGGGAGCATACCGGTTCTCGCCAGGAACCAGCCGTTCGAGGATGCCCCGGCTCATCTGGACCGGCGGCAAGGTGGCCTCGCCCGGATCCTTGCGGTTGGCCGCCTTCCGGGTCCGAACCCCGGCCGGGGACGACTCGGCCCCAACCGCCGGAGTCCGACCCGCCGCCCAGGCCGCGGCGATCTCCTTCGATACCGGTCCAATCCGGAGATCGTCGAGAAAGACGTCGGTCTCGCCCTCGCCCGAAAGCAGGTTCACGACCACACGCTCGATGTACGCACCCTGGAGCGAAACCGGCCGCCGGGTCGAGGCCCGCAAAACCCTCGCCTGCTCCTCAATCGCCGGAAGAAGCTCGGTCAGCTCCAGACGCTCCCAGCGGTCCGGGCGATCGAAAACCGTCCCCGGCACCAGGACAAACGAAGGCGCCCGCGTCTCCGGATCCAGATCGGCCGGCAAGACCACCCAGGCGTAAAGCTGCGCACCCGACCGGTTCGCCCGAACATACAGACTGATCGACAGATCCCGGGTCACCGGAACCTTCGGAACCGCCTGGCTGACAAAGAACCGGCTCCCCGACCCCGCCTCAAACCGAAACCGCTCGGAAGTCGCACCCCCGTGCGCCGCCCGATCCGTACGCTCGTGAGACAGAAGCTGGATCGCGGCGTCGGTGTATTCCCGCTGCCAGACCGTCCGGGGCGACTCGTAGCCGTCCCGAAGCGACGGAGCCTCCTCCTTGGGTCCCTCGCCAGGCCGGTCGTCAGCGACCGCCAAACCAGTCCCGAGAAGTCCCGTCAGTAGTAGCCACGCGATCCGTCGACGTCCGGCGCGCATCGGCTCTCGACCTCCCTGCCTCCGTTCCCGCCAGCCCTCCAGGCTGGTTCATCCCGGTCATCGTATCGGCACGCTTCCTGCTCAGGAAGATCAATGTCCTCGAGGCAAGTCGCCTCAGACAACAACACAAATCCCCCAGATCCGCAAAATCCGAAAGGATGACCCAGAACAATCACCTTCGCTGATCCGTCGTTCCTCTCCATTTTATGGTAGACTGGAACACAACCCTACGACGAGGTGCAACCATGATGCGGACAACCGAGAGACCGGGAACAATGGTAGCGACGGGGCAGATCCCGGGCGAACTGGTGGAGTTGAAGGAACGGATTCAGGGGCAGCCGCCTCGGGTCCGGGCTGAACTGGAGCCCTTGATCGACGAGGTGATGGAGCACGCCGTCTTTCGGAGCCGGGTCATGATGATCGCCCGCGATGCCTTGCAGCAGTGCCGTACCGACATCGCCTCGCTTCGGCTCGACCTCGAAGCGACTCAACGCGAGGCCCGGTCCTTCTCGCCGCGAGCTTAACGCTGTCCGTGCCGGGGTAGTGAGAGCCAGCCGGTGACCACCTGGCCGACTTCCGCCAGGCTCTCGGCCGAACAGTTCTCCGGGATATCGTCCACCTTGTGCCAGTGGGGATAGTCGAAGTCGATCAGGTCGATGGTCGGGATACCGGCCCGGTTCATCGGCAGATGATCGTCGAGAACCTCGCGACCAAACGCGTTACTGAAGGAGCGGGCCTTGAGCTGCCGGGCGACTCCCCAGACCTCTCGCATGATGGTCGGGGCCATTTCGACGCTGTTCGGCTCGCGTTTGATGACCATCTCCTTACCGCCAACCATATCGAAGAGAATGCCGCCGACGTACTGCATCCGCGCTCGGGATCGATCCGACCGTTGCGAGGCATAGGTCCGGGCGAAGACCGTCGAGCCAAGGAAATACTCGCCCCGGCGCGGGTTGTTCCCGTAAACGAGCTCTTCCCCGTCGAAGAGAACCAGGTCGATCCCGTACGGCGAGGCGATCGCGTCGAGGTGGTGAGCAATCTCCATCAGCAGAGCCACGCCCGAGCCGCCGTCGTTGGCCCCGATGAAGGGCTGGCCGAGGCGGTCGGGATTGATCTCCTCGTCGGCATGCGGCCGGGTATCGTAGTGGGCACAAAGCACCAGTCGATGCAGGCGCTCGGGATGCCAGGCGCCAATGAGGTTCGCCATATCGACCCGATGGCCGGTCAGGGGATGAACGGCGACGAACGGCTGCTCGCGAACGGTCAGGCCGGACTTGCGAAAGTGTTCCGCAACCATCCTGCGCTGCTGGGTATTGGCCTCGGTTCCGGCGACCCGGGGACCGATCTTGCAGATCTGTTCGAGGTAACCAAAGGCGCGTCGGCCGTCGATCGGTGCGGGGGTCGGGTGCATGGCTGGCTGGGCCTCGCTGGCCGGGGGAGCCATCAGGAAAAAGAGCCCCGCGGCCATCATCGCCGCGCCGCCGACCATTGTGAAGAGAATCGGCCAGTGCTGCCGGTAGGGGATCAGGCGACGACCCATTCTGGGGCCCTCCTCGGGATATTGCCGATTAATCGGCCAGCGATCGATAGGAGGCCAGGAGGGCCGCGAGCCGCTCCATCGGCAATCCGACCACGTTCGAGAAACTCCCGCTCGCGACCGAGACGAAGGGGTCGCGATCCTGAACGCCGTAGGCTCCCGACTTCCCCTCCCAGCGACCCGAGTCGAGATAATCCTGGCGCTCGCGGTCGTCGAGGGGCCGGAACCGGACGACGCTGACCTCGACGGCGCCGACCCACTCGTGGCGGTCGCCCCGGTAGAGACAGAGGCCGGTGATGACCTCGGTATCGTGACCTTCCTGGAGCCGGATCATCCGTTCGGCGTCGTCGCGGTCCTCCGGCTTGTTGAGGATGACGTCCTCCACGCAACAGACGGTATCGGCGGCGAGGATGAGACCGCTCCGCCTGCGCTGGGCGACCTCGACGGCCTTCCGCCAGGCCAGCGCGGCGGCATACGCCGACGGCGAGGTCCCGGGCGCGGCCGGGGGCTCGTCGATCCCCGAGGCATCCACCTCGAAGGAATAGCCGGCCTCGGCGAGCAGTTGCCGACGGCGCGGAGAGGCACTCGCAAGGATCAGCCTCGGCCTGGTTTCTCGGGTCGGTTCAATCGGACAATGTCCTCAGGGATAATACGGCGCCATTTCTTGCCCGATCGTATCCCCGGATCTCGCGATTGGCTAGAGGATGCCCCGCGCGGGGCAATGGCAAATGCACGCTCGCGCCCACCCCAGCGCCCCGTTCAGACCACACAAGGGGAGACTTATGCAAGAACAACGGCTAACAATCAGTGTTTGCACACAATAAGGGTTGTATCCTCATGTCCTTTTATCCTGAACATTGTCTGTCCGATTTGGTTCCGGACACTTTATTCCAGCCCGACTTCCTCCACCGACACCTGAACTGGCCAGCGCCCCAGGACAGGTGACCGACCCTTCAAATCAGTCCCGGGATCGGCGAGCCCTGATATACTTGATGGGGACGGTCAAGCTCGTCTTGCCAGGAGGCGGTGGGCGGGATGCCGAGCGCCCGGTAGATCGTGGCCGCCATGTTCTCGGGCGTCTGCGGACTCTCGGTGGGATAGGCGCCGATCCTGTCGGAAGCGCCGACGACCGTTCCGCCGCGGACGCCACCACCCGCGAACCAGAGGCTCTGCACGGCTCCCCAGTGGTCTCGGCCGGGGACCGTGAACGAGGCCGCCAGCGTCGAAAGCCTGGGCGTCCGGCCGAATTCGCTCCCCATCACAATCAGCGTGGAATCGAGCAGACCGCTCGATTCCAGGTCGTCGAGCAGCGCGCCCAGCGCCCGGTCGGTTGGGGGGAAAAGCTTGTCCTTCAGCCGAGGGAAGATCTCGCCGTGACTGTCCCACGTCTCGTTGTTCCCCAGGTTGACCTGGACGAGCGTGACCCCGGCCTCGACCAGCCGAAACGCCATCAACAACGACCAGCCGAAGCTGTTACGCCCGTATCGCTCCTGGGTCTTCGCATCAGCGCGGGTGACGTCGAAGGCGTGCCGGACCGCGGGCGAGGCGAGGAGCGAGATGGCCGACTGACGGTGGTGGTCAAAGCGCAGGGCAGTCGCGGTCGCTTCCAGCTCGCCGCGCTGGCGGTCGAGTTCGTGCAAGAGGGTGGTCCGATGCCCGAATCGGCCGGCGGTCATCCCGGGAGAGAGCGTCAGGTTCGGGGCCTGATAGACGCGGTTATCTGGACTCGTGGGCGGCTTCTTCGCCTCGTTCGGAAATGTGTACTCGGGATAGGCCCCGCGCCAGAAGGGGTTGCCATAGGGCGACGCCTCAATGAAAAACGGGTCGCGGCGCGACCCCATCTGGCCGCCGTAGGCACCCGGGATGGCGCCACCCGACCAGTGGACCAGCCGCTCGGGCAACACGATCGCAGGGGGCAGATTGTGGCTCGACGAGGCCACCGCATCACCGACAATCGAGGCAATCGAGGGCCAGTCGGTCGATCGAGGCTGACGATCGCCCCGGAAACCCGGGTCGACCTGACCCCTGCCCGTCAGCATGAAATAATGCCCGCGCGTGTGATCGTTCGTCGCGTGCGTCAGCGATCGGACCACGGCCCAGTGGTGGCTGCGTCGGGCCAGTCCGGGCAGATGCTCGGAGATCGCGATCCCCGGCGTCCGGGTCGCGATCGGACGAAACTCGCCCCGAATCCCCTCGGGCGCCTCGGGCTTCAGGTCAAAACTCTCGTGCTGCGAAAGCCCGCCTGACAGAAAAATATAAATACAGGATTTCGCCGTCCCTCCCGACCGGGGTGTCGCCGCGCGAAGGGCTTGCAGGTGGTTCATCCCCAGCCCGAGCAGCCCGACCGCGCCCGCCTGAATGGCCGTCCGCCGGCTGACGAGCGGGTGTCGGCCGAATTGCGAACGGCTCATCGGAACGCCTCCAGAATCCACCCGCCCGATTTTGTTCAACCATTTTCCAACAGTCCGGCTTCGCCTAGACTAACGGTGGGAGGGGGTATCGGCAAGACAGGGGTGGTCGCGCGTCCGATCTCGTTGTGGCCGGACGCCGGCCCGCCTACAATACCTTCCAATTGGGAGGGCCGGCCCATCCGAGGCAGCGAAGACCCGTCCGTCGCCCGACCAGCCTGCCGGGCGCCTCGGCCTTGGAAACCCCGGACCGCCCCGCGTTTCCACATCGGAGATTCGTCCATGTCGTTCCACGGGATCATTCCGCCGGTCGCCACACCGATGAAGGACAACGAGGATCTGGATCTTCCTCGTCTCCGATGGTTTATCGACCATCTGATCGGCAGCGGCGTACACGGGATCTTCGTCCTCGGCACCAACAGCGAGTTCTACGCGCTGGACGAGCGCGAGAAGCAGGAGGTGGTCGCCACCGCGGTTGCCCACGTGAACAAGCGCGTCCCGGTCTTCGCCGGCACGGGCGCCGAGACGACGCGCGAGGTCGTCCGCCTGACGAGGATGGCGGAGCGCGAGGGGGCCGACGGCGTCTCGATCATCACGCCGTACTTCATCCTGCCGAACCAGCGAGAGATTTTTGACCACTACCGACGGATCGCGGAGTCGACCCGCCTCCCGGTTTTGCTCTACAACAACCCGGCGACCTGCGGCGGGATCAAGATCGACGTCGACACGCTGGCCCGGCTGGCGGAGATTCCGAACATCGTCGGGATCAAGGACAGCAGCGGCGACCTGCAAAACACGGCCGAGTACATCCGCGTGGTGCCGGAGCGTTTCAGCGTGATGCTCGGCCGCGACACGCTGATCTTCTACGGCCTGATGGCGGGTGCCCGAGGAGCAGTCCCGGCCACCGGCAACATCGCCCCGGCGCTGCTGGTGGAGATCTACGAGAAGTTCCGTGCCGGCGACCTCGCGGGTTCGAAGGCGGCCCAGGATCGCCTGAGCCCGCTCCGCCTGGCGATGACCCTCTGCACGGTCCCCGCCGGACTGAAGGCCGCGATGCGCCTGATCGGCCATCCGATCGGCCCCTGCCGCGGTCCGGTCTCCGACTTGCCATCGGAGAAGGAACCTCAAATGCTCGCCGCCCTCCGGACCGCCGGCCTGCTACCGGCCAACTCCTGACCTCCCCGGCCCGATCGGTTCGCGAGAAGCCGGGGCCCACCGAGGGGATGAACATCCCGGGCCCTGGCTGTCTCCGCCGGAACTTGAACCTAGGATGACTGCCATGAAATCCTTGCGGTTCTGGTGCCTCGCCGCCATTCTCGCCGTGCCGGTCGCGGCCTCGGGCGCGGAGGACGGTCCCCTACGAATCCTTCTGCTGGGCGACAGCACGACCATCGGCAGCGTCTGCCGGCAGGTCGAGCCGAAGGGTCTCCACCTTGAGGATGTGATCCGGCTTCTCCTCGCGGCCCAGAAGGACCTGCCGCCGACCGAGGTCATCAACCAGGGGAGAGACGGCGAGCTGATCCATGGCCTGCTCTCCTCCGGGCGATACGACCGGGACATCGTCCCTTTGAAACACTTCGATTATATTTTCATCCGCTACGGCCTGAACGACATGGCCCGGCGCGAGAAGTTCGAGGAGAACTTCCCGAAGGACTACTCCGATCTGATCGCCCGCCTGCGCGGGGATTTCCCGAAGGCGGTCCTGGTCCCCATGACGATCATCCCCTACATGACGCCCGAGCGTGATGAGCGGGTCAACGGGCTCATCCGCAAGGTGGCGGGTGCGGAACATCTTCCCCTTTTCGACGTGTATACCCGCTACCAGGCCGAGCTGGCGCATGGGCCAAACATGCTCAACTATCGCCGCTATCCGATCGAGAAGATCCCGGAGAAGGATCGCGCGTGGGTCGCGCCGTTTGTGAGGGACGGCCGGGTCACGGTGATGGACAACCGGCTCGACGCCCATTTCCGCGACCTGCCCGGCTGGTTCGGCGATCGTCACCCGAACCCGGCCGGTTATCACGTGATCGGCGACGAAACGGCCCGGTTCCTTTCGCGTCGGATCCGGGAGAAGAAGGGGACCACGGCAGGCGCCAGACCTCAAAAAGCGGCGGGGCTCAAGGCGTCGGGCCTGGAATACATCGACACCGGTTTCGAGAACGCCTCGCCGCTCTGGTACGACTTCGCCGACGACGGCACGGTTCTGGTCCATCTGATCTACGATCACGAGCGGTCGTCGCCGAACCGAGCCGCGGGCCACTTTCACTTCCGACTGATCGCCCGCCCGGGATCCCAGCTCGCGTTGGAGTTCCGCAACCTGGAAAATGTGTGGAACGGTCGGAAAGGTTCGATCGCGCGCGAGCTGAAGACCGCGGTCGTCTCGCGGGACGGCAAGACGTGGAAGACGGTCATCCTGGAGCGGCTCCCTGGCGATCGTGTCCGGCTGGCCGTCACGATGCCGGGGCCGGAACTGTATGTCGCCCGCGTCGAGCCCTATCGGCTCTCCGACCTCGATCAGTGGCTGGCGACGATCCGGAATCATCCGCTCGTCGAGATCACGCCGATCGGCAAGACGGTCGAGGGTCGAGCGCTTCAAATCGTCCGGGTCGGCCGGTCCGAGGCGCCCCATCGGGTCTTCCTCCGGGCGCGGGCGCATCCCTGGGAGGCTGGGGGCAACTGGATCGTGCAGGGGCTGGTCGACCGGCTGCTCACGGGCGACGACCAGGCGCGCAAATGTCTCGATCGGTACTGTGTCTACGTGCTCCCGATGGCGAACAAGGACGGCGTGGCCCACGGTCGAACGCGCTTCAACCTGCGGGGCAAGGATCTCAATCGGAACTGGGATCGGCCCGCCGACCCGGTTCTCGCCCCGGAAAACCACGCGCTGGAGACGTGGCTGGAGTCGATGATCCAGCAAGGGAAACGGCCGGACCTGGCGCTCGAATTGCACAACGACGGAAGCGGCCAGTTTCACATCAGCCGTCCTCCCGTGGCCGGGCTGGTCCAGCACGTCGAGCGCATGAAAATCCTGGAACGTTTGCTGCGCAAGCACACCTGGTTCACCGAGGGTGCCACGAATGAGTCGTTCCGAAATCCGGGGACGCTCGGCGAGGGCTGGCTCGAGCGATACGGGATCGACGCCGCCGTCCACGAGTTCAACGCCAACTGGATCGCTGGCCTGAACGACCATCCCTCGGGCGCTCACTGGAGGCACTACGGAGATCGGCTAACGCGGGTCTTTCTCGATTACTTCGAGACCCGGCTACCCACGGCATCCGCTGATGGTTGGCCGGCGCAGAATTCCGTCCCGGCCCCGTCCCCAGCGCGGCTGGCGAGCTGAGTCATCGGTCTCTCGCGGATCTCGTGACCCGCTCCGGCCACCGTGCGACACTCCCGCGCCGGTGCCGACACGACCAGGCCGGGGTCAACTTCGGCCGCTCGATCGGCGGGGGCTCGCCGGTCGACGCGCCATCGGCGAAAATCGTCCACGGAGAACGCCTGGATCGGGTTGTCGCTGGCGAGCCACGCGTCCCTGATCGGAAAACTCATTCCTGGAGCGACGATAAGGTGTCAGGAACCTTAAACAACGGTTCCGGACACCTTATCTCCGCCCCAGGATCGAAAGCGGACTCAGCAGTCATCCCGCCCTTCGGGTGGCACCCGAACCGATGAACCGAAAACCCAGGATGCCGCAGACTCTCAACGCCGATTGCCCCTCTTTTCAGGCGGGTTGTTCCTCACTCTCGGGCTGTCGTTCGTGGTACGATCCCAGTGGGAGGGCCGCACTCATGAAGAAGCCATCGACTGCTGCCGGTAAAGGCCGGATTCCCGACAACGCGATCCGCTGGCCCGCGGCGATAGCGGGGATTCTCGCGACTCTGGGTCTGATGGGGGCTGGTTCCGACCAGGCCGGGAAATCGCCCGAGGACTCGCTCCGATCGATCCGAGTGGCGCCGGGATTCCGGGTCGAGCTGGTCGCGTCCGAGCCGCTCGTGAAGGACCCGATCGCCTTCGACTGGTCGGCCGACGGCCGGCTCTGGGTCGTCGAGATGGGCGACTACCCCCTCGGCGTCGACGGCCACGGCAAGCCCGGCGGAGTCGTCCGCGTGCTCGAAGATACCGACAACGACGGAAAGTATGATCACACAATAAAGATAATTGATGGACTGGGTATCCCGTCCGGGATCATGGCGTGGCGAGAGGGAGCTCTGATTGCCAGTGCTCCGGAGATATTTTACGTCCGGAGCCTGAAGTCAAAAAGTCCCGTGGAGTCTCGTGAGGTCTCGTTTTCCGGCTTTGTCGAGGGGAATCCGCAGCACCGGGTCAACGGCTTCGAGATGGGCCTGGACGGCTGGATTTACGGGGCGAACGGCGATAGCGGCGGGACGATCCGATCGGTCCGAACGGGCAAGTCGGTCTCGATTCGAGGCCGCGACTTCCGATTCCGACCTGACTCCGGCGAATTCGAAACGGAGAGCGGACAGACGCAGTATGGGAGGCATCGCGACGACTGGGGGCACTGGTTCGGCAACAACAATCCGAACTGGGGATGGCACTTCGTGCTGGCCGATCGCGAGGTTCGCCGCAACCCGTACTTCGCCGCCCCCGACCCGCGCCAGACCCTGGAACGCGAGACCCAGCTCTACCCGATCAGCCCGACATTGCCGAGGTTCAACGACCCGGGCGCGGCGAATCATGTGACGTCCGCCAACAGCCCGACACCCTATCGCGACGACCTGTTCGGGCCCGAGTTCGCGACGAGCCTCTTCGTGAGCGAGCCGGTCCATAATCTCGTCCATCGGATGATCGTCGAGCCGGACGGCGCGACGTTCCGGGGTCGACGTGCACCCGGCGAATCGAAGGGCGAGTTCCTGGCGTCGTCCGACCCCTGGTTCCGGCCGACGATGATGAAGACGGGACCCGACGGTGCGCTCTGGATTGCCGATATGTACCGGGCTGTCATCGAGCATCCCGAGTGGATTCCCGACGACTGGGAGAAGCGGCTCGACCTTCGGGCCGGCAGTGAGCAGGGGCGGATCTACCGGGTCTTTCCCACGAATCGAAGCCCCCGACCCATCCCCCGGCTTGATCGGCTGGATGCGGTGGGACTGGTCGCCGCGATGGAGAGCCCCAACGGATGGACCCGCGACACCGCCCAGCGGCTCCTGCTCGATCGTCGCGAGAAAGCCGCGGTTCCGGCTCTCAGGGAACAGGTGAAGAACACCAGGCGACCGCAAACTCGGGTCCAGGCAATCTGGACTCTGGCCGACCTCAACGCTCTCGATCAGAATTCGGCACTCGCCGGGCTAAACGACCCGGACGCCCGAGTGCGAGAGGCGATCATCGGTGCGGTTGCCCATCTGATTCCGGGTTCCTCGAGCGTGGCCGAGGCCGTCTTGAAGAGAGTCGACGACCAGGAGGCGCGCGTCCGGTTACGGGTCGCGATCGCGCTGGGAGACTGGGACGACCACCGCGCCGGCGAGGCCCTCGCGCGGCTGGCCATCCGAGACGGACGAGACCCCTGGATTCGCGCCGCGATCCTTTCGTCGGCGGTCCCGCACATGCCGGCGCTTCTCGCCGGAACCATCGGGAGCAACCATTCCGTTCCGCCCGAATTCGTCGGCCCGATGCTGACGATGCTCGGCTCGATGCCCGGCGGCGGGCTCGACGTCGCTCTCGCGCGCTCGATCGGTCGACCGGCCGGTCCAGGGGGACGGTTCGCGGCCTGGCAATACGCCGCCCTCGCCGGACTGTTGACCGCCCGCGATCGGTCGAAAGGCGGCCTGCCGGTCGACCTGGACCGTCCGTTCCGCGACCTCTGGGAATCGGCACCTCGGATCGTTGCCGACGAGAAGGCCGATGAGAGTGAACGCATCGCTGCGGTCGCACTGATCCGACACGCCGCGGCCCGGGATCGTCGAGACCGCGAGAGTTTGAAGGACTTGCTCGTCCCGCGCGTGCCGATCGCCGTGCAGGAAGCGGCGATTACGGCCCTGGGATCGCTGGGCGCCCCCGACGTCGCCGATGACCTGCTGGCCGCCTGGAAACAGGGTTCGCCACGGATTCGAGCGGCCATTCTTGAGGGACTTGTGAGCCGCTCCCGATCGGCCGATGCGCTTGTCTCGGCGATCGAGTCCGGGCGGATCGCACCGGTCGAGATCGACGCCTCGACACGCGATCGCCTGATTCGGCATCGCGACCCGAGACTGCGGAAGCGGGCGGAATCGGTCTTCGGCCGTTCGATCGACTCGCGCCAGACGGTCCTCGAACAGTTCCGGCCCGCCCTCATGTTAAAGGGCGATCCGACGGCCGGCGCCTCGGTTTTCCGAAGGCTCTGCATCTCGTGCCATCGGCTGGGTTCGCAGGGCAGCGACGTCGGACCCGACCTGTCGACCATCCAGGATCGATCGACCGAGGCGCTCCTCACCGCGATCCTCGATCCGAATCGAGCGGTCGAGACGAAGTACCTGGCCTTCGCCGTCGCCACGATCGACGGTCGTGTTTTCAACGGGATCATCTCGAGCGAGTCGGCCAGCTCGGTCCGACTCCGACGCCCGGACGGCCAGGAAGTCGCGCTCCTCCGATCCGAGATCGAGGAAATGGGGAGCATCGGCCGATCGCTGATGCCCGAGGGCCTGGAGAGGGACCTCTCGCCCCGCGACCTCGCCGACCTGATCGCTTTCCTCAACTCACGCCCTGGGAGCCGATGAACCGACCATGTCCCGACCCACCGATATCCGACCCATCTCCGCCAAGGTCTACTTCCTGCCGATCCAGGCGCGGATGCCGCTGAAGTTCGGTCCCGAGACCACGACCGAGGTCACCTGCGCCCGGGTCCGATTGACCGTCGAGGATGCGCAGGGCCGGCGCGCTGAAGGCTGGGGCGAGACCCCGCTCTCGGTTCAATGGGTCTGGCCCAGTTCGATCGGATATGAGGAGCGTCATCAGGCCCTGAAGGCGCTCGGGCTTCGGATCGCCGAGGCATGGGGATCGAGCTCGATGGAGGCCGGACATCCGATGGAGGTCGGGCACCAGTTCCTGGAAGCGATGCTTCCGAGGATCACCGAGCGCTTCAACGCCGAAGTGCGTGCCGGCTCCGAGGCGGTCCCGCTGCTCGGTGCGCTCGTCGCCAGCTCGCCGTTCGACCTGGCGCTGCACGATGCCTTCGGCGTCCTCCACGGTGTCCCGACGTTCGAGACCTTCAACGATCGATACATGACGCACGACCTCGCTCGCTATCTCGAGCCGGCCTCCGCATTCGCCGGGCGATTTCCCGAGGAGTTCCTTGTCCGTCCGCGCCCCGACTCGATCGCGGCATGGCACCTGGTTGGCGGCAAGGACCCGATCGACCCATGGGATTTGACGGGCACCGAGCCCAACGACAGCTATCCCGTCCTGCTCCGCGACTGGATCGGTCGCGACGGTCTGAAGTGCCTCAAGATCAAGCTCCGAGGCGATGACCTCGACTGGGATTACGACCGATTGCTCAAGGTCGGCCGGATCGCCGTCGAGGAGTCGGTCGACTGGCTGACCGCCGACTTCAACTGCACCGTCGGCGAGCCCGGCTACGTCAACACGATTCTCGACCGACTCCGCGATGAGCATCCGAGGCTCTATGGAATGCTCCTGTACGTCGAGCAGCCCTTCCCGTATGACCTGGAGGCCCACCGGATCGATGTGCACAGCGTCTCGGCCCGGAAGCCACTCTTCATGGACGAGAGCGCCCACGACTGGCGGTTCGTCCGACTCGGTCGCGAGCTCGGGTGGTCGGGCGTCGCGCTCAAGACCTGCAAGACCCTCACCGGTGCGATTCTCTCGCTCTGCTGGGCGAAGACGCACGGGATGACGATCATGGTCCAGGACCTCTCCAACCCGATGCTCGCGCAGATCCCGCATGTCCAGCTCGCGGCGCATGCGGGGACGATCATGGGCGTCGAGACGAACGGGATGCAATTCTATCCCGCCGCCTCGATCCCGGAGTCGGCCGTCCATCCCGGGCTGTACCGACGCACGCAGGGGCGGCTGGACCTCTCGACCGTCCACGGCCCCGGCCTCGGTTATCGGATCGACGAAATCGTCCGCGTGCTGCCGCCGCGTGCGTTCCCCTGATGTTCAGTCGACACGCACGATCATGCACTTCAGGTACTCGGTCTCCAGGCAGCTTGCCGAGACCGGATGGTCGGGTGCCTGGCCTCGCTGCTCAAGGATTCGGATCGGGCGTTTCGATTGCTCGGCGACCTGGCCGAGCAGGTCGGCAAAGAGCTCGCGACCGACCAGTCCCGAGCACGAGCAGGTGGCAAGAATCCCATCGGGCTCCAGGACGTCTATCGCCGCGAGGTTGAGCCGAATGTAACCCTTGAGCGCGTGCTCAACGTCGCGCGACTGCTTGGCGTACTTGGGCGGGTCGCAGATGATCGCGCCGAACTTCTGCCCCTCCGATCGGAGACGATCGAGCACCTGGAGAACGTCGCCCGTCTCGAAGGTCACTCCCTCGATCCCGTTAATCGCGGCGTGCTCACGGGCCCGCTCGATCGCGGGGACCGAACTGTCCACGGCGAGGACCTCGGATGCTCCTCCATGCCGGATCGCGTTGAGGGCAAAACCGCCCGTGAAGCAGAAGAGGTCCAGCACCCGGCGCCCTCGGACGTAAGAGGCCACGGCGATCCGGTTGTCACGCTGGTCGAGATAAAAGCCCGTCTTCTGGCCGGCGTGGAGATCGACCCGATATCGGATGCCGTGCTCCTCGATCTCGACGGGTCCTTCGGGCACCTCGCCGACTGACTCTGCCGTTGGAGGCAGTCCCTCGCGTGCCGCGATTCCCTTTTCGGTCCGGACCACGATCCCCTCGGCACCCGTCCGATCGCGGAGAATCGGAAGGAGCTCGCCCCGGCGCTCGAAGAGCGCCAGGCCGGTGAACCGGGCGACGAGCCATCGACCATACCGGTCGACGGTCAGGCCCGAGAGCCCGTCGGACTCGCTGAAGACCAACCGACGCGCCGAGGTTGGACCCGACTCCAGCGTCGGAAGCGCCTCGCGAAGCCGGATCGCCGAGTCGAGCCGTTCGGCCCAGAATCCGATATCGAGCGGTCCTTCATCCCATCGATAAAGGCGGACCCGTATGGCGCTGGTTGGATTATAGAGGCCGCGGGCGATGAACCGGCCGTCGGCACTCATGACCTCGACATCGGCCGAGGCCGAGGGATTCCCCTCGATGGCCGCGATCGACGAGTCGAAGACCCAGGGGTGTCGGGCAAAGAACGGCCGCGCCCGGCGCGGCTTCAAAACGATACGACCGGGGGCGGGCATCGGTGGGAGGATCTCTTCGTCTCGAGGTGAAGCGGGCTGTTCAAAAGTTCGAAAAATCGTGGACACTCACCTCGAAGACTCAGAGCCAGTCCCGGTTCTCTCAGGAGCCGCTCAGGATTGCGGGGCCTCGGCCCGGCTAGCGGTCTCGAATTCCGAGAGGTACGCCAGGGTCCGGTCGAGCTGGGTCTTGAGGTGTCGGACCCGGAGCAGACTTCGGATCCGGCAAAGCAGCTCGATCTTGTTGACCGGCTTGGTGAGGAAGTCGTCAGTCCCGGCTTGCACCCCTCGCTCGAAGTCGGCGGCCTCGTTCAGCGCTGTGACCATCAGAATCAGCAGGTCCTTCGTGGCTGGTTGCGACCGAAGCTTCCGGCAGACCTCGAACCCGGAGAGCCGCGGCATCATCACGTCGAGCAGCAGGAGGTCGGGCGCATATTCTGCGACGACCTGCAAGGTCTCCTCGCCGTCGTGGGCCGTTCGAATCTCGCAGTCGAAATCACTCAGGTAGGCCTCCAACAACTCGACATTTTGCGGGTTGTCATCGGCGATGAGGATTTTTGGGGGAGTTGACGAGGGCTCCAACGGCCGTCCTCCTCGCGACGCGGGCACGCTTTCGCGCCGCCCGGCCGGGCTTTCGTTTATTGGATTCGCTGAATTCTATCACCTTTACCGCAGAACGAGAACCGGGATTGCGAGATCTCGCCATCCCTAGCTGGACCTCGACGACCCCGCTGGACTCCTTGCCGGGTCGCGCCTAATATCAATATGGATGGCATGCGGTTAGCAATACATCGGGCCGGTTGCTTGGGGCGCCGGCTGTGTTAGAATTAGGAAGCGACTTGAGCGTATCCCCGGATCGGGATATTCCCACACCTCGACGGATGCCTTCTTCGTCCTGAGGAGGCCGGGCCGTGCCTTTGCGTGACATCGATCGGAACTTGCTCGACCGCTGCGTGCGGAAGGAGCCCGGTGCCTGGAATGACTTTGTCGATCGCTACATGGGGCTGATCTACCACGTCATCCAGCATGCGGCCCATGCGCGAAGTCGACTGGTCTCCGCCGAGGATACCGAGGACATCGCCGCCGAGATCTTTCTGAAGATCGTCGATGACGATTTTGCCGTCCTCCGTCGATTCAAGGGGGTCAGTTCGCTCCCCACTTACCTGACGGTGATCGCTCGACGGACAGCCGTCAAGGAGTTGATCCGCCGCCATCGTGAGGAAGAACTGGGCCATACCAACGCCCATCGTGCAGCCACCGAAGACGGCTCGCCCGATGACACCGAGGCGCTCGCCTCGGCCGAGGAGGTGGAACGGATGCTCGAGGACCTCTCTCCGCGAGAGGCTGAGGTCATCCGGCTCTATCATCTCAAGTACCAGAATTACCGGCAGATCAGCAAGAGGCTCGGCATCCCGGAGAATACCATCGGGCCGATCCTCGCCAGGGCACGCCAGCGCCTTCGCGAGGCTGCCGAGCAGCGAAGCGCGGGCTGAGGACGGACGGACCGTCCCAGCTCACTTCCTTCGGAGCGCCCGGCGGATCACTCGATCGAGAGATCCCGCCCGGGCGCGCTGATCATCGCCGAGGAAGGCGCCACAACCGGTCCGCTGGAAGGCGGTCGCGGGGTCGGCCTGCCGACCACGTCTTCCCGAGACGGCAGCGGCGGCACGCCATCTTCAGCCGGGGGCGTCGATAGGGCCGACGCACGGCCGACTCCGGGGACGGTTTTCACATCTTCCCCGATCGGCGCAGGCTTGCCGAGGTGGACGTCCTCCGAAGGATCGGGGGAAGGAATGGTCTGTCGGGTCCGGGTCCGACGACTGTTCGACCGTGCGCCCTGGCTCAACTCGGCGAGATTCAGCCGCTGATAGCCAGGCAGTTCGGGCTCGACAAAGAGGTCGGCCGCCCGCTCGGGCTCAAAGCGGTTGACCTGCATCTCGCGTCCAACAGCGACATCCAGTACCAACCGTTCCCGCTTCCATTCCAGGCGGAGACGCTGCGGCAGGAAGCAGGTCTCGCCAGCCGACGGCGAGCCGATCGGATAGGACTGGTAGTCGCTGGGGATCGCCTCGGCGATCAGGACACGAGGCGGGCCAACACTGTAGATTTGCAGTTTCCTGATTCGACGGTCCGTCGTCGAGACCAGCATCTCACGTGTGTAGGGCTCGCCGCGGTCGCGAGTGGTCGGGAAGACAAGCCGAACGGTGCCCGACTCGCTCCGCCGGACCTGAATGGCGCCGGTCTCCTCGGCCGTGAACACGGCGTCGAAGGTGACGCCGAGCCTCGCGTTGCTCGCCGCAAACGACGCGTTGTCGACGTTCGAGAGGACGACCAGCTTATAGCGCTG
>DAIDJI010000022.1 GCA_027451455.1 Planctomycetales bacterium
CGACCCAGGCGTGGACCTTCGACTCCCAGGCGTCGACCTGCTCAAGGCAGGCATTCAGGATGTCGACGCAGCTCACCTCACCCGCGCGGAGCAACCGGCTGATGCCGGCGATCGTCTGCTCGGGTCGGGGGAACAATCGAGGCAGATCCCCGAGGAAACCGGACATGGTGAGACTCCTCGCTCGCTCAATTCCGAGACGCCGGGTGTTCCTGCGATTTCGATCCGCCGTGGAGGATCCGACTGGAGACCTTCTGCACCGCCTGCTTCGCAAACTGCTGGAGGAACTCGGCACGGCTGGTCAGGTCGAATTGCCGGATCAGGGCCGCCTGCATCCCGCCGTCTCCCCAGGTCTGGCCGTGGCGGAAATACTCGGCGAACGTCTCGCCCGAAATGTGCGTCAGGTAAGCCAGCGAGACCGCCTGCACCGCCCCACCAGCCGCGTAGCCGACCATCGTCGACTTGAACACACCCGCAATCAACGATGTCGTCGCCTCGACCAGTCCCAATCTCACCAGCATCTGGATCATCTCGGTGCCGATGATTCGGACGTTCGACGTCGAAAGTGTGATGCCATAAACATTCGCCAGCTCGGAGATCATCTGGAACTGGACGGCCCCGCTCGCGAGCAATTCTAGCGCAGGGAAGGGGTTGGTGAACGACGTCGCCGCCGTGATCCACTGGAACCGTTCGATCACGTCCTCGGCGCGTCGATCTCGCTCGGCCGAGAGCTGGTCCTGCGCCTTCCGGCTGAGCAGGTGCGCCCGGAGGAGCAGGTTGCCGGCCCGGAGTGTTTCGCCTTCGGCCTTCAGGACCTTCGCGATTCGCGATCGGAGGGCGTCCAGCTCGGGCGGCTGGACTTCGAGGACCGTTTCCATCGATCCGTCCTCGCGGCGGACCCGGACCGCGATCGGCCTCGGCGCGGCCGCGCCGACGATCACGTCTTCGGGGGCGACCAGGCCGCGCAATCGCTCGCGGAGCTTGGCGAGGATCGCCTCGCGATCGGCGTCGGGGAAGCGGTCTGACTTGTTGAACAAGACGATCGACCGCTTCCCCTGCCGAACGAGCGCCGAGAGCGGCTCGAACTCGGTCCGGACGAGGTCGTGATCGACGACAAAGATCAGGAGGTCGGCGCGGGCGGCCAGCTCTCGGGCCTCC
This sequence comes from Planctomycetales bacterium, assembly GCA_027451455.1. GTDB lineage: Bacteria > Planctomycetota > Planctomycetia > Isosphaerales > Isosphaeraceae > JAKAUH01. Next base: position 1,156 of record DAIDJI010000022.1, read on the forward strand.
TGCTCGCGCGCCAGCCCGCCGGAGCCGATCTCCGAGAGGCCGGGCGTGTCGGTCAGGTAGACCGTCCCCTCGACCCCCTGCATCGTGTGAGTGTGGCTCTCGCCGCGGAGGGTCGTCCCGATGGTCGCCTCGATCTTGCCGACATCCCGGCCGAGGAGGGCGTTGACCAGCGAGGTCTTTCCCGCGGAGCCCGTCCCGAAGATCACGAGGCGGAACTCTCGGCGCTCGCGACCGGCCCGGATCTCGGTCAGCTCCTGGTTGAGCTCCTGCTTCACGGCCTCGTCGCCCAGTTTTCGGATCACGCCCTCGGCCTGGTCGGCCTGGACCTCCGCCGCCTGGATCACGTCCTCGGGAACGCGCGCCGGCTGGCCGGGCGTTCCTATCGATCGCGACCGCCAGGCGAGCCGTCCGAGCCAGCCCGCGCCCAGGACCATCAGCAAGATCAAAACGACCAGGAACGCCAGCCCGAGGCCGGGCGACTCGCGGGCAAACCGCTCGTGCATCTCATTGAGCGAGCTCACCAGCCAGGCCGAGAGCCCGACCGCGGCCCCGATCAGGACCACCATCAGCGCCACGTAGGTTCCTGTCGTCCGACTTCGCATGCCCGGTTGCTCGCTCGCGGTGGCCGGATCAAAAGGGGCCCGGCCGTCGTCGTCGGTCGGGTCGGGGAGGGACGGGCCCTCCCTGGAGTTATTCTGACAGGACCGCCGAATCTTTTCATCCGGTGCATGCCGCGCGCCCCGATCCGCATCGTCGCGGGCCGGGGGCGGGATTCCGAGGATCGACGTCGATCAGCGGCGGATCGAGCCCCCGCTCAGGGCGCTGAAGAGGTTGCCGAAGAGGCGGCGACGCGGGGGAGCGGGGGGAGCCGGCGCCGGCGAGGCCGGGGTGGAATCGGTCTCAGCGCCCTCGGCTGGAGGCTGGTCGACGGAGGTGGTGTCGGAGCGAACGATGTCGGTATCGGCGAGTCCGAGCAGGGGACCTCCGTCGTCGGCGAGGGGCTCGCGACCACGACGGCCGGACGGCCCCTCGGCGACCGCGTTCGAGGGTTCGGCCAGTTCGGGAGCGGCCTCCTCGACCGGCGGTTCGGCGGTCCGAACGCGGGCCCTTGACCGGCCCCGCGACGGCATCCTCATGGCGCCCCTCGGATTCGCGTCGAATGGGCGGGTGGGCGGTGGTGCACCGGCTCCGGGTTGGCCCGGGGCGCCTGGGATCGCACCTGTGGCGGGGCTATTCGGGTCGAAGACGTTTTCATTCGTATCGCCCGGTAGCGGTAGTGGTTCGGCTCGTCGCCTCGGAGCCGGTTCGCCACGGCCACCGTCCTCATCGAAAAGACCGCGATCGGCCGCGGCAGCTTCCCGGGCCGGTGGCGTCTCTTTCAGCGACTGGACGCGGTTCGGGGCCTGGGTGCTCGGGCAGCCCCAGCCCGCCGGGAACGGGTTCCAGCAGGTGGGGTGATAGCCGAAATACTGGCTCTTGTAGATCTTGTACGTGGGATCTTCCTGATCGCACGGGACCCGCTGTCGACGGATCGGCGCCAGCGGGAAAAGCCCCTGCTACTGGGCCTCGGCACGACCGGGCAGGCCGACGGCCGCCGTCAGCACAACCAGTATCAGCGCGTGGGCCCCGGTCCTCGCGTTCGTTCGCATCCTCGCCTCGTCCGCTCGCGGTGACTGGTTCGCCTCCGATTACTCCTGGGCGGAGGCATTCCCGTCCTTCCCATCAAACCTGTCTCGTTCGATCGGATCTCCCTGGAGTCTCAGTCCAGTGAATCTGGAGAACGCGGGAACAATCCGGGTTTTGCGCAAATGACGGATGCCGGGTCTGTGGGGATTGTGGGGGTTTTTCTGTTCCGACGTGGAGAGGCGAGACGAAAGTGAAGGTGGGGAACGGCGCCTCGATCGAGGGGCCGTTGCGCGAATGGGCAGCAAGCGAAGGGAGGAACGGCGATGCGAGCGATCTCGATCCGGATTCTGGGGGTGGCCCTCGCCTGCGCGGCGGGTTTGGGTGGGGGGCGATCGGCGGAGGCACAGCTTTTTGGCGGAGGGATACCGATCCTGGCGCCCGATCCGACGATTGCGCCGATGCAGAGCCTCTCGCAATACCAGCTCGGCGAGCCAGGGGCCGGCGCAAACCTCGCCACGGCTGCGGCGGGTGTGCCGATTCAGGGCAACTTCATGAACAGCCCCATGGGATCGGCGATGGTATACGGGACGATGATGGGCAACCCGAGTGCCTTTGGAGTGCCATCGGCGACGGCAACCAGTTCGTCGACCGCGGCGACGACGGCCGCGGCGACGAATCTGCAAACGGCCCAACTTGGGATGATGTGGATGATGGCAAACCAGCAAAACAGTGTGCCTGGATCGAGTCGAATGAGCGTCAGTCCATCCTCGGGGGCAACGCAGACCGCGCCCGACGATCGAATTCGATCACGGGTCACCGTTCAGACCAGGAACCGGCCGGGCGGGCTATCGGCCCGCTATTTTTCGCGATCGGCCACGCGAGCGACGTATCCTCGCCGTTACTTTGATCGGCGGCCCTCGTCCTTCCCCTGAGCAGGCGGATGGGGTTATGGGGCCTCGTCCCGCACGAACGATCCAAATCGATTTGAGCAGGGAAGCGATTGTGCCGATTGTATCTCCTGTCAAGACCGATCCGGTGAATACGGCCGGATGGGCTGAAAGTGGGAGCCGAAGCGACTGGGGACGGACCGGGACCTCCGAGGAGCGGGGCCGTCCGCGATGTCCCCGGCGGGTGGTCTCGGTCGCCCCGCCGGGTGCCTGTTCGGCCGATGTCGTGGTGTCGGAGGAGCGGATGATTGCGATGAATCAGACGAGGACGGAACGACAATGGGCGCGCTGGCTGCTCGTTGTCGCTATCTCCGCCGCCTGCGGATGCCAGACGGTCCGGACGCCCGAGGAGAAGATCGCCAGCAGCAACATTCCCCGCGAGTTTCAGAAGGTGAGCATGCCCGACTACGTGATCGAGCCGCCTGACCTCGTGCTCGTCGAGGTGCTCGAAGCTCTTCCGGGCCGGCCGATCTCCGGCGAACGTCTGGTCCGACCGGACGGTAAAATCTCGCTCGGGTTCTACGGCGAAGTCTACGTGGCCGGGCTGACCATTCCCGAGGTGAAGGAGAAGATTGTCCTCCACCTGCGTAAGTACATCAACGATGAGACTCTCGGCCTGGTCGAGATTGACGAGGAGACCAACGAGCCGAAGTACGACAAGGAAGGGCGGCAGGTCCTGATCAAGGATTTCAAGGACACGGATCGCATCTTTGTGGACGTGACGGCGTATAACAGCAAGGTCTATTACATCCTTGGGGATGTCGCCGTTCCGGGCCGGATTCCGATCACGGGCAACGACACGGTGCTCGACGCCCTTCAGAACGCGGGCGGCCTGCTTCCGACGGCCGCGCCCCAGAATATTCGCCTGGTCCGGCCAGCCCCGCCGGGTGCCTGCTGCGAGCAGGTTCTGCCGGTGAATCTCTCGGCGATCACCAACGGCGGCGACCCGACCACCAACTATCAGATGATGCCCGGTGACCGGATCATCGTGCATCGCGACCCGATTGTCCGGTTCACCATCTTCCTGGATCGGCTGGTGGCACCTTACCAGGTGGTGGTCAGCTCGGGTCTGCAGACGACCTTCTTTGCTAACTTCCTCCGAGTCCTCAGCCATCCGTTTGGCAGTGGCGGTGGATTTGGTGGAGGCGGAGGAGCCGGAGGAACGGCCACACGTATCCCGCCGACACTCCCGCTTCAACCTGGGGCCAAGTGATCGGGTCGGATTCCTCCTGTAGAACCGACCGCGAGATAGCCGGCCGTGCCTCGACCTCGGGGCGCGGCCGGTTTCGTTGGGTCGACGCCCTCATGAATCGCTGTGGACGGAATCCGACGAATTTGCTTTGCTCGTCGGACACTCCGATGGAAAGGAAGCGATCGTGGGATCACGTACTCTCAACGAGTCCGCCGGCGACCCGACCGACCGGGCTCCTCGCCGTCGTCGCCTGCGTCGGATCGCGATGGCGACGGTTGCGATCCTCGTCGTCCTCGCCCTCTCCGCCTGCTGGGAGTTCCGCCGTCCCTGGTTCCAGAACAACCTGGGTGTGGTCGATCCTGGCAAGGTCTTCCGCTCGGCTCAACCGACCTCTGATATCAATCGCCTCATCCACGACTGCCATCTGCGGTCGATCTTGAACCTGCGCGGCGGCGGTCCTGAGGATCCCTGGTACGCTGCCGAGGTCGAGGCGACGCGATCCGGCTCGATCACCTTCTACGACTTTCCCATGAGTGCGACCCGTCGACCGAGGCGCCGGGAATTGCTCGTCCTGATCGACACCTTGCGGTCGTGCGACTATCCGCTCCTGATTCACTGCAAGAGTGGGGCGGATCGGACCGGCCTGGCCACGGCCCTCTACCTGATGATGGTGAAGGGTGTTCCGCCACGGCGCGCCGAGGACGCCTTCACTCTCGAACATGGGCATGTCCCGGTGTTTGGCCCGGAGCGGTTACATGAGCCGCTTCACGAGTACGACGCGTGGCTCTCGGAGCACCACCTCGCCCACACGCCCGATCGCTTCCGAGCCTGGGTCCGCGACGAGTACCGGTCCGACGATCCCCACGAGGATCCGCCGATCCTGTCCACCGGCCCGCGTCGTCGACACGCGAGCGGGCCGGATCGGGGCAGGACCGCCTCGCGAGATCCCAGTCATCTCAGTAAATGAGATACCGCTGGCGGACCCGGCGGAACCTGGCCAGGTCGGATTCCCATTGGGACATGATCGCACTCACAGGCTTTCCGGCGAGGATCTCCTGATAAGTGGCCCGATGGCAGAGCAGTTTAAGGAGACCCTCGGGCTTCCAGGCCTCAGGATAGAGAGCATGGAGCCGAGAGGCCATCGCGATTCCGAGCCGGAGCGGGTCAAACCGCGCCCAGTCGTCGACGACGATGTAGACGCCTCCGCACCGGGCCCCGGCGTACTGCCGTTCCTTTGGCACGAACTCGATCGGAAGGAAGCGAACGCCAGGGATCTTCTCGGCGTTCATCGCCGAGGCGAACGCCCGAGGGTCGATCCAGGGGGCTCCGAGACGCTCAAACGGGGTGTCGGTACCGCGTCCGGTCGCGAGGTTGGTCGCCTCCAGAAGGCCGATGCCGGGGTAGATCATCGCCTCGGTCAGGCTGCGCATGTTGGGTGAGGGATTGGTCCAGAGCAGGCCCGTCCGGTCGAAGAGATCGTCGCGCGACCACCCCTTGCAGGCGATCACCTGCAACTTCGCCCCGATTTTGCGTTCGGTGTTGTAGAGCTGGGCGAGCTCGCCGAGGGTCATCCCGTGTCGGACGGGGAGGTCGTGGTAGGCGATGAACGAGGCGAATTCCGGGTCGCGCAAGGGGCCCGCGACAATCCGGCCGCCGATCGGATTCGGGCGGTCGAGGACCACGACCTCCTTGCCGTTCTCGCTTGCCGCTTCCAGCACAAGGCCCAGGGTGCTGATGTAGGTGTAGAAGCGAACGCCGACATCCTGCACGTCGATCGTTAGCACGTCGACGCCTTCCAGGTCCTTCGCACTCGGCTTGCGACTCTTGCCGTAAAGGCTGACGATCGGCAGACCGGTGGACTCGTCCACGCCGTCGGGAACCTTGCTATCCATCACGCCCCGGATGCCGTGCTCGGGGCTGAAGAGTTTCACCAGCTTGATCTCGGGCGATCGGAACATCACATCGACGGTCGAGGCCCCGCCGCGGGTCCGTCCCGTCTGGTTTGTCACCAGGGCGACCCGCTTGCCGCGGATCGGTCGAAAGTTTTGCTCCACAAGGACATCGATCCCGCACCGGACGTCTGCTGGCGGCTCGGATCGCCGATTCGGATCGGCCGCCGGCGTGGACGTCGAGGCAACGGCGACCGGAAGCGCCGGCACATCGAGGATCGCGGCAGCGGCGAGGGTGGCGACCTCGTAACGGAGCGCGGTCGGCGAGGCGCCCTTGCCGTCGGGATGGAGCCGGCTCGTGAGGAGGATGACGAAGGTCTGGGTCTCGGGATCGATCCAGAGGCTCGTCCCGGTGAACCCGGTGTGGCCGAAGCTGATAGGCCCGAAGAGGGCGCCTCGGGTCGCGCTCTGGGAGGTCTGCACGTCCCATCCGAGCCCCCGGCGCTGGCTGGAAGGAGTTGAGGCCGCGTCGATCATGGTCCGGACTGTCAAGGGTGAGAGAATCCGCCGGCCATCCGGTCCACTACCGCCGTTGAGCATCATCTGGGCGAAGATCGCGAGGTCGTCGGCGGTCGCGAAGAGGCCCGCATGGCCAGCCACCCCACCGAGCGCCCGAGATCGCGGGTCGTGGACGGTCCCGCGGAGCATCGGCCCGCCCGGCTTTTCGGGCTCCGTGGGCGCGATCCGATCGACCGGGAGGGTGCCGTGCCCCTCACCCCGACGATCGACCGGCCGGAAACCGGATTCGGCCATTCCGAGCGGACCAAAGATCCGATCGCGGGCGAAGAGGTCGAGAGGCTTGCCGCCCAACTTCTCCACGATCCGGCCCAGGATCAGGAAGCCGACATCCGAGTACAGGAATTGCTCGCCCGGCGTCGCCACGAGATCAAGCTCGGCGATCCGATTCCAGGCCGCCTCGGGGCCTTCGCGGTAGTCCTCGATCGGATCGTCGGGGATCAGCCCCGCCCGATGGCGGAGGAGCTGCTCGACCGTGATCGAGCCCTTTCCGTGGTTGTCGAACTCCGGGAGGAGCCGGCCGAGTCGGTCGTCGAGCCGGAGTTTCCCCTCCTCGATGAGGATCAGGATCGAAGTCGCGGTCGCGATGGGTTTTGTGAGAGAGGCCATGTCGAAGGCCGTCTCCCGGGTCATCGGCTCGGCAGTCGGCGCAAGCGATCTCCGCCCCGAGGCCCGGGCGTAGACGATCGATCCGCGTCTCCCGACCAGCGCAACCGCTCCGGGGACCTGCCCACGCGCAATGGCCTGGTCGATCGCGCCGTCGATCCGGCGGAGACGATCGGCGTCCATCCCGACGGACGCAGGATCAGCCACCGGCAGGCCCGCGAGGGAATTTGGCGTCATCAAGAGGCAAAGTAGCAAGAAGACCGCACCGGGTCGCACGTCCGGGACCTCCCGAGGTTGAGGAGCGTATGGCGTTCCGTCCGGCGACCAGCGTATCAGGAATCGCCGCGACGATCAGCCAGTCCGCTCCACTCGCTTGACGACGGACGACCGGCGGGGTTAACTGATCGAACGTGCGATGATTGGCCATCAATATCGAACCGGCTCTCTCTCCTGATGTCGAAACGACTCTTCCGATCGCGATCGGCCGGCCCGGATGCGGGGGCAACGGGATCGTTCTCACCTACCGCCGAGCGGACTCGCCGCCGTCATCGTATCTTTCGTCTACTGATCGTGCTGATCACGGCAGCGGTGATCGCGGCGATTCTCGGGATCTCGCCCGTCGGCCGATTTCTGGTTCTTGCCGGCATCGAGCGTGCGCGGAACGAGATGGAGCGAAGAATCCTCGGCTCGGTCTCCCGAGATCGGATCAATGCCGAGTGGAAAGTCCGCCGCCGCCGAGGGCTCGATCTCACCCATCAGAGCCTCACCCGGTTCTACCAGGGGACGACCGAGGAGATGCGCGAGCTCTTCCGGATCACGGAGATGGACCCCGAGCATGCCCTGGTCCGATACGGCCGGGCCGACCAGGGTTTCCTGCTCTCGCCCCAGGTCTTCGAGCCCGACGAGAAGGGGCGATCGTATCGGTTGCGGCCGAACACGAAATCCGTCTGGCTCCGGCAGATTACCCTGCTGAACGGGCCGTTCGGCCTGTTCCAGGTCCGCGATACGCCCGAGATCCGCGCCGCCGCCGGGAAGGCCGGGGCGATCGTTGACGAGACCTCGATCACAACGACCAACTCATGGGGTCTCCGTGGCCCCGAGCCTGACCTCTCGGCCCCGATCCGAGGGATCGCGCTGGGGGATTCTTTCATGCAGGGGATGTTTAACGGCGATAACGATACCCCGCCGCTGGCCCTCCAGCGCTACCTGGCCGACGCCTGGAAACGCCCTGTCACCGTGGTCAACACCGGGCACATCGGCTACTCGCCTGAGCAATATTATTACTCGCTCCTCGAATATGGCGACCGCGTAAAGCCCTGGTTTGTGGTGATTAGCGTTTGCCCGAACGACTTCGGCGACGGGATGTCCGTGATTCGGGGCGAGGGAGATTGGTATGAGGAGGCCGGATACTGGCTCGACCAGATCCGGCAGTGGTGCACCTCCCGGAATGCGCTCTATCTGATCGTCCCGGTGCCGACCAACGTGCAGATCGAGGGAGTCCGGGTCGACGAGGCCTATCCCTCACCCCTCCTCCGAGTTTTCCGGACCAGCTCGCTCCGCTACTGCGACCCGCTCAACGAATTCACGGACGAGTTCCTGCGGCGCCGCCTCGACGGAGAGAAGCTGGGCCGCCCGATCTCCCGATGCGATTTGTTTAACTATCAGATCAACGACGACCACTTTTCGCCCGTCGGCGCGAGGCTCTGGGCGAAGATTGTCGGTCGTCGGCTGACGCTTCTGATCAACCTCTCCGAGCCACCGCCGGCCTATGTCCCACCGGGCGTGAAGCCATCCTCGGTGGTGCCAGGCCCCGATCATCCGGATAAGTTGAAGAAGCCGGGTCGATGAACCGCCATTCATGACCCCGTGTCGGAATTCTCGACGGCTTGACCGGTTCCGTCCGGAAGGGGTATCGTGATCGGCCGAGACCTAGGCCCGGATTTCCTCGTCGACCGATCGCCGAATCATGCTCTACAAACGAACGCATACCTGCGGTGAACTGAACTCGAAGCACGTCGGAGAGCCAGTCGTCCTCAACGGATGGGTCGACGCCTGGCGAGATTTCGGCGGGCTGGTCTTCATCGACCTCCGCGACCGATATGGGCTCACGCAGGTCGTTTTCGAGCCCGAGGCCGGGGCCGAACTCCAGGCTCGAGCGAGGGATCTCCGGAGCGAGTATGTCGTCGGCATCAAGGGGACTGTCGCTCGACGACTTCCGGGCAAGGAGAATCCCAAGCTCCCCACCGGCGAGATCGAGGTTCGCGTCGCGGAACTGGTCGTCTACAACGCGACCCCCACGCCGCCGTTCGAGATGCACGGAGCCGAGCCGAACGAGGAGCTGAGGCTTACCTACCGATACCTCGACCTCCGCCGCCCGGCGATGCAACAGATCTTCATCGTCCGCCACCGGCTCGCCCAGCTCATGAGACGAATGATGACCGACATGGGCTTCCTGGAGGTCGAAACGCCGATTCTCGGGCGCAGCACGCCCGAGGGCGCCCGCGACTTTCTCGTCCCGAGCCGCGTTCATTCCGGCCATTTTTACGCACTGCCACAGTCGCCCCAGCTTTACAAGCAGCTTCTGATGGTTTCGGGGTTCGATCGCTATTTTCAGATCGCCCGATGCTTCCGCGACGAGGATCTCCGGGCCAACCGGCAGCCGGAGTTCACCCAGCTTGACGTCGAGATGTCGTTCGTGGACGACCACGACGTCACGTCGACGATGGAGATCCTGGTCGCCGAGATGGCTCGTGAGTTCACTGGCCAGGAATTGAAGCTGCCGCTCCCCCGGCTCGACTACCACGAGATGATGGAGCGATATGGCAGCGATCGGCCGGACCTCCGCTATGATCTTGAATTGAAGGACATCGCCGATATCGCCGAGGCGACCGAGTTCCAGGTTTTCCAGAAGGCGAAGGAGTCCGGTCACCGGATCCGAGGTCTCTGTGCACCAGGGGGCGGGTCGAAGTACAGCCGGAAGGACCTTGACGGGCTGACCGAGTTCATCGCCGGGATGGGGGCCAAGGGGCTCGTCTGGCTGAAGGTCGAGGAATCCACCCTGACCGGCCCGACCGCCAAGTTCTTCTCGCCGGAGGCCCAGCAGAAACTTCGCGATCGCTTCGAGGCCAGGGCCGGCGACCTGATCCTGATTGTCGCGGACACGCAGGCCGTTACCAGCCAGGCCCTCTCGAGCCTTCGGGCCCGGCTCGCGGCCGAGTTGGCGCTTTACGACCCGAAGACGTTCCATTACTCGTGGATCGTCCGCTTCCCGCTCTTTGCCTGGGACGCCGAGGAAAACCGGTTCGTCGCCGAGCACCATCCGTTCACCATGCCCCTGTTCGAGGACCTGCACCTGCTCGACACCGAGCCGGCGAAGGTCCGGGCCCAGGCGTACGACCTGGTCATCAACGGCGAGGAGGCCGGTGGTGGAACGATCCGGTGCCACGACCCCGAGATCCAGTCGAAGATTTTCGGACTGCTCGGGCTGAGTCCGGAGCAGGCGCAGGAGAAATTCGGCTTCCTGCTCGGGGCGCTCCGGAACGGAGCGCCGCCTCACGGCGGGATCGCGTTGGGATTCGACCGGCTGGCGATGCTGTACTCGGGTCTGACCAACATCCGAGACTGCATTGCCTTCCCGAAGACCGCTCGCGGTACAGACCTCATGACAGGCGCCCCAGGGACGGTCGAGCCTCGGCAACTCCGCGAGCTGCACATCCGGCCGAGTTGAGGCAGGGAGTCTTGCCTCGAACCCGGAACCCGCCTGCGATACAATCGAGGACCACGGGAAGATCGGAGGCCGGAAGGGTTTCGTCGATGCGAGTGGCGGTGATCCTCCACGAACGGCTCGGGGGGTGGTATCGCCAGTTGCGGCCGAGACTGCCCGGTCTTCCGGTGCGCTGGTTGGAGTCGCGATCGATCGCCGACCTTGCCGGGAATCTTGATGGTCTGGCCTCCCCGGTCGTCCTGATCGATCTAGGCCGATGGCCGATCGACGGACTTTTGGCCCTGGAAATGGTTCTCGACCGGGCCCCGGATGCCCGGGTTCTGGTGATGAACCCGGAATCGCTGCCGGACGCAGGCGACCTGGCACGTGAACTCGGAGCGGCGCTGGTCTGGCCGGGTTTTGCGCCTCCGCCGGAGATCGCCGGACTGATCACGCGATGGGTGGGGCAAGCCCTTGACCGAACGGGGACGGCGGGGTGGTCCCGCACAACCTTTGCCGAGAGTTCCACCGAGCCCTGGGGCTGGCTTGCCGAACACCTGGGCGAACCGGTCTCAACCGAGATCCCACGATTCCCACGAACGGGCTCGGCCCGCCCGCCGAATCACACACTCCCGAACGCCACCTTTCTGCCAACAGGGGATCACGACTGATGTTCGGCACGAATAACGCCGCGCCCACCGAACGCGATGTCCTCGACGCCCTCAAGGGTGTAAAGGACCCTGAGATCGGCCGCGACCTGGTCGACCTGGGGATGATCAAGGATATCAAGGTCAGTGCGCAGGCGGTTGCCTTGACGGTAAACCTCACCACACCGGCCTGCCCGCTCAAGGCCCAGATCGAGCGGGAGGTTCGCTCGGCGCTTGAGTCGCGGCTCGGGACCGATCGAGAGATCATCATCACGATGGGGGCGGAGGTCCGCGGCAAACCGATCCCTGAGCGGGGCGACATCCCCGGCATCAAGAATGTGATCGCCGTTGGGTCGGGCAAGGGGGGCGTCGGAAAGTCGACGATGGCCGCCACCATCGCCTATGGTCTGAAGAGCTACGGCGCGCGGGTCGGTCTGATGGATGCCGACGTTTACGGCCCCTCCGTCCCACACCTGGTTGGAGCCACGGGGCGGCCGATGGCGCGCGGCGAGCGAATCGAGCCGATCCAGAGCGGCGGGCTCTCGCTCATGTCCATGGGTTTTCTACTCGAACCTGAAAAAGCCGTCATCATGCGCGGCCCCATGCTCCACGGAATCATCCAGCAATTCTTGCATCAGGTCGAATGGGGACCTCTGGACTACCTGGTGATCGACTTGCCGCCAGGGACGGGTGATGTCCCGCTCTCGCTCTCGCAGGCACTTCCGCTCACGGGGGCCGTGGTGGTCTGCACGCCGCAGGAGGTGGCCCTGCTTGATGCCACGCGTGCGATCTCCATGTTTCGTCAGCTCAAGGTTCCGGTGCTGGGGATGATCGAGAACATGTCGTTCTTCGATGTGGTGGCCTATCTTCGCGATCGAGGCGGTCCGGGCGCGCAACAGGCCATACCGTCGAGGGGATATTTCGACACGATGGGAGACGAGCGGGTGTATCTGTTCGGCCGCGGCGGAGCGCGCAGGAAGGCTGAGGAACTGGGTGTTCCGTTCCTGGGCGAGGTCCCGCTCAACATCGGCCTGCGAGAGTCAGGGGACGAGGGGAAGATTGAACAGGCGCTGGCGGCCGGCTCGCCGGCGCGTCCGTATTTGCTGGGGGTGGTCGAGCAACTGGCCGCACAGATCAGCGTCCAGAACATCAAGACGCCCCGAATGCCGAAGCTGGAAGTCATCGGCTAAGGGGCTGGGAGAGGCTGTTCCGGTCCTCTCCCTAACAAAGCGCGGGGCCATCGGGCCCCGCGTGATCGCTCACTCGCCGGAGTAGGTGAGGATGAAGTCGTGAAACCGGTATTTCCGGTTGCGCGGCACCTCGCCAGCGGCCGAGAAGAGGCTGAGGAGCAGCTCGCCGAAATGCTCGGTGCGGACGGTGTAAAAATTGTGCTTTCCCTCGCGGCGCGACTCGATCAGGCCGGAGACGCGGAGCAGGGCGAGGTGGTGGCTGACGGCCGGCTGGCTCTGTCCGAGTCGGTTACAAAGGTCGGTGACATGCAGTTCACCCTGGGGGGAGAGGGCCAGGTAGAACAGAATGCGAAGTCGGGTCTCGTCGCTGAGAAGCTTGAAGACCTGGGCCAGTTCGCGGACGGATTGATCGGAGACCTCGGTCCCCGCGGTCGACGCGGCATGCCCATTGGTTTCCGACCCGCGCTTGGTTTCCTTGCGTGGCATAGGTGATGAACCTCGAACCTTTCTGGGGAGATGGAGCCCGCACCGCTGTATCCGAAGGCGGACCCTTCGCTCCCGGAGGGGAAGGTACCGACGTGGGAGAACCAGCGTGCGGGATAGGCTTTCCAAAAAAGAGGCAAGCCACGGGCCGAAGCGCTCAGAGGCCCGCCACGATCAAACAGCGGGGGGGCTGGGTGCGATGCCCAGCCCAGGGTCCCGCTACGGTCGTTCGCAATTGTCTGGGGGATGACCGCTCCCCCTTCACGAGACGGGACACGGCACCGCTCGGGGGGAGGGTGGAGTTACCGATGTTCGGCAATCATCTATCGGTAATTTGACTCATCAATCTATTATGCAGCCTAAGTCAAGAGGCCATTGCGGACGAGGTTGAGGCGGACGATTTCGACACCCCGCTCGTCGAGCGGGCAAAGTGGGAGCCGGACCTCGTTTCGACATCGGCCGAGCAGGGCGAGGGCGGCCTTCACCGGGATCGGATTGGGGGCGAGGCCGAGGAGGTCGCGGGACATCGGGAAGAGGCGTGCGTGTCGATCCCGAGCCTCCTCGACTCGACCGGCACGATAGGCCTCGACCATTGCCATCACATCACGAGGGACCAGATTTCCCACCACAGAGACGACTCCTTCCGCACCGACCGAGAGCATCGGGAGCGTGAGCGAATCGTCTCCGGAGAGGATCGTCAGGTCGGTCCGGGTCACCAGCTCACTGACCTGATCGAGCGAGCCGGAGGCTTCCTTCACAGCGACAATCGGGCCGAGCTTGGCCAGCCGTTCGATTGTCTCGGGCTCGACGTTCCGCCCGGTCCTCGCGGGAATGTTGTACAGGACGATCGGGATTTCCACCGCCTCAGCAATCGCGGCGAAGTGGCGGTACAGGCCCTCCTGGTTCGGCCGGTTGTAGTACGGAGCCACGGAAAGCGCGGCGTCGGCCCCGGCGCGTGCGGCGAACCGAGTCAGGCGGATCGCCTCGGCGGTCGAGTTCGACCCCGTGCCGGCCATCACCTTGGCCCGGCCGGAGGCGGCCTCGATCACAGTTGCGATCACGCGTTCGTGCTCTTCATGAGAGAGCGTCGGCGATTCGCCCGTGGTCCCTACCGGGCTGAGGATTGGGGTCCCCTGCTCGATGTGCCACTCGACCAGCCGTCGCAGCCCATCCTCATCCACGGCCCCGTCCCGAAAGGGGGTGACGAGGGCGACTGTACATCCGGCGAATTCACGACCTTTGGTAGGCATGCGCAATCCGGGGGGCGAGTTGCTGAGCGAGTCGTCAGCCGACGGTCGCACAGGCGTCATGAGCGGACTCAAGGGATTTCCGTCCGAACATCTCGCGGAGAAGTTCCGGCACGACGGAGAATGGTCCGGACACTAAGTTCATAACACCATGGTTTCAATGTCGAAAAATCTTAAGGAGATCGTCGTCGAAAGGGAAGTCGAATTGGGCCTCAGAACTCCAATTTTTTCCGATTCGGCGCCCAGCTTGCGGATCAGGGCGCCGAGGGGTCCGCCGGTTGGCGTAGAAAGCAATCACGTTCGCTTCCAACAGTTCAGTAATCCGTGTTGATCCGGCGCGGCATCGCGGTGGTGGAGCTCAGCCGTCGATCGAGGCGGCCGAGGTCCGATCGATGGCGTCCTTCATCTCGCGGACGGCCTGGGTGAGTCCGACCAGGACGGCTCGGCAGATGATACTGTGGCCGATATTGAGTTCGGCCATTCGGGGGATACGGGCGACATCGGCGACATTCCGATAGTTGAGCCCGTGGCCTGCATGCAGGCCGAGTCGGGCGGCGACGAGCGCCTCGCCCGAGCGACGCAGGGCCTCCAGTTCGCGGAGCCGTTCCGGTCCCTCGGGAGCCTCGGCGTACCGACCGGTATGCAATTCGGCCGCGGCGACGCCGAGGGCCACGGTCGCGTCGACCTGGCGGGGATCGGGATCGATGAAGAGTGAGACCTCGATGCCGGCGTGCTCCAGTCTTCGGACAGCCTCGCCCACGCGGTCGATCTGACCGGCAACGTCGAGGCCGCCCTCTGTCGTCAGCTCCTCGCGACGCTCGGGGACGAGCGTGACCTGGTCGGGTTTTGCCTGGAGAGCCAGCTCCACGATTTCAGGCGCGACGGCCATCTCGAGGTTAAGCCGAACCTGGACGGTCTCGCGGAGCAATCGGAGGTCGCGATCCTGGATGTGGCGGCGATCCTCGCGTAGGTGGATGGTGATTCCGTCGGCGCCACCGAGCTCGGCCAGGGCCGCGGCCCAGACCGGGTCGGGCTCGCGCCCGCCCCGGGCTTGTCGGAGGGTCGCCACATGATCGATGTTCACACCCAGACGCGGCATCCGTTTCTCTCCTTTGCCGTCTCTGTCGATCGGGACGAGGAATGGTATCAAGGGGTCTTGCCGCCCCGGCTGACGGCTCGGAGCGGGGATTTCGCCAGGACGAAGGTGCGTTCGGGCCCGACGACGAACGAAACCCGTCCTTTTCGATTGGGGCCGGCGCCGTCAACGGCGACGATCTTGCCGAGACCGTACTCGGGGTGGACGACGCTGACGCCGGGACGCAGCGAATCGAGGTCGACCGGCCCGGCTGCGGAGGCACCGGAAGCCGGCGCACCGAGGGCGGCGGCGGTGGTCAAACGGAAGGTCGGCGGCGCCGATGGACGCGGCTCGGGGCGTCGCGACGGGTTGGACCGGCCAAACGAGGCGGGCCGGGGACGCCCGTATTCCTGGCCCATCTCCGAGAGGTCGCGGACCTCCATGATCTCCCCGGGAAGCTCGCCGAGGAACCGGGAGGCCAGGGTCGCTTGCTGCTGTCCCCGGAAGGATCGGACGCAACAACGGCTCAGGTACAGCTCGCGCCGCGCCCGGGTAATCCCGACAAAGAGGAGTCGTCGCTCCTCCTCTAGCTCCTTGAGGTTCTCGTTGCCTCGCGAGTGGGGCAAAATATTGTCCTCAAGCGCCACGATGAAGACGGCCGGGAACTCCAACCCTTTCGCCGCGTGGAGCGTCATCAGTGTGACCGCGCCGGTGTCCTGCTCCCATCGATCGATCGGTGAGGCGAGAGTGATTTCGGCGAGGAAATCCTGAATCGAGCTGCCGGCGTGGACCTGGTCAAATTCACGGGCGGCGGCGACCAATTCGTCGAGGTTTGCCTGCCGGTCCTCGCCTCCCTTGGGGTCCTCGGCCAGGTGCTTGCGGTATCCTGTCCGGGCGACCATCTGGACGATCACTTCCTCGGCCGAGTGGTCGCGGAGCGTTGCCAGGTCGTCGATCAGGCGTGCGAAGTCGTCGAACGACCGCGCCGCCTTCTCCTTCAGGCCGGAGACGGTCCAGGCTTTCCTCGCCAGGGTCAGGAGCGGGACGCCCTGGGCGCGGGCCTCGTTCGTCAGAGCGTCGACGGAGGCCTTGCCCAGACCCCGTGGCGGAACGTTCACGGCTCGAAGGAACGCCAGGTCGTCGCGAGGATTGACGATCAGGTTCAGATATCCGAGAACATCCTTGACCTCCTGCCGCTCGTAAAACGCCACACCGCCTACGATCTGGTAGGGGATTCGGGCGGCGCGGAACGCCTGCTCGAAGGCGCGAGTAAGCGCCGTCATTCGGCAGAAGACCGCGATGTCGGAATATCCGAATTCTCCATTGCGAACGAGCCCCGCGATCCGGCCGGCGACTCCTTCGGCCTCGTCGGTTTCGCGAGGGTAGATGGTCAGTTCGACCGGGGCTCCACGGGGGTTGTCGGTCAGGAGCGACTTTGGTTTGCGATGCAAATTGTGCTGGATCAGGTGGTCGGCGACGGCCAGGATATTCTTGGTGCTCCGGTAATTCTCCTGAAGCGTGACCACGCGACAGCCCGGGTAATCGCGTTCGAATTCGAGAATGTTCGCCAGGTCGGCGCCCCGCCATCCATAGATGGACTGGTCGGGGTCGCCGGTCACGCAGAGGTTGGGGTGATCGACCGAGAGCGCCCGGACGATCGCGTACTGGGCCAGGTTTGTATCCTGATATTCGTCGACCAGGATGTAGCGAAACCGCCGGTCGAGGTCGGCGCGAACATCCTTGTGATTCTTGAGGATCGCGACCATGTGGACGAGCAGGTCGTCGAAGTCGACGGCGGAGGCGGCTTGAAGGCGTTCCTCGTAGGCCTCGTAGACACGGGCCAGGAGGGCGTCCTTGTGGTCGGCGGCTCGATTTCGCCAGGCCTCGGGGCGGACGAGGTCGTTCTTGGCCCGGCTGATGAGCGACTCGATTCGCTCGGGTGTCCAGCCGGGGACGTCCCATCCGACGATATCCATCAAATCTTTGACAGCGCGTCGGCGGTCGTTTTGATCATAAATCGAAAAAGCGGGATCAAGGCCGACGAGCTTCGCATATTTCCGCAGGAGGCGAGCACAGATTCCGTGAAACG
>DAIDJI010000023.1 GCA_027451455.1 Planctomycetales bacterium
CCATCCCTATCCCGTCCAGGATGCCGCCGTCTTAACCCTCGACGAAAACCTCCTCGCCGCAGCCGGTATCCATCGCCCCCTTCACTCGCCGATCGCCCACTTCGCGCGGGGCGTCGACGTCCGGGTCTACCCAATCCGCAAGGTCAACGAATCCGCCCCCGCGTGACCATCGACGGCCTCCTTCCTTTCTCCACGGTGACCTCTCCAATCCTGAATCCCACCGATCGAATGAGCAGCCGACTTCCCATTCACGATCGCCCACCGCGATCAAGAGAGCGGCAAGGGCTTCGGGATTCGGGATCTCACAAAATCATGGTATTCGTTCATAGGTAAATCGAGACTCGATCGCTCGCCCTTACCCTCGGTCGAGGATCGACTCGTGGGGTCCGATGCCGGACTTCCTCCAGACCGGATGCTCGCTTAGCTAGGCAAGAGCATGGGCTTGCGTAACACGGGCCTCTGAACCTGTTGTTTCACGATGCAATTTGAATGCTTGTTATTTGAGATTTAAAAATAAGCATGCAAGTCCAACTTTTTGGATGTTGTTTTTCGGCAACATCCCAGAAAAGGGTTGCATTCCGGGGAAGAACATCCCATTCTTGTCGTTTCACATGGGTTGCCCGGGATATCCGGAGAGGGACTTCCCGGATTCGGGTTACCAGTGGCAAGGAACGGGATTCGGCGTAGTGATCCCGGCCCATGTGCCTTCAGGGAGATTTGTCCGTTGCAGAACCCGACGCACAACTTGCGGAAGAACTTCGTGGTGGGTCTTGGTCTGATGGCTGCGGCGACGTTGGCCGCCCCGGTAGCCCAGGCACAGACCTATTACTATCCTGCGGGTGGGGCCATGCAGGCTCCCGCCTACTACTACTCACCCGCGACGTACGCGGTTCAGCCTACCTGGAACGGGTATGCTCCGCAGACCTACCAGGCCGGCTATTCGATGCCTGTTTATCAGGCAACGTATACCCCGCAATATTACCAGCCGACCTATACTCAGGCGGCCTATACGCCAACGGCTGTCCAGCCTACGGCGACGCAGCCGCAATACGTACCGACGAGCTATGTCCAGCCGACCACGTCGGCGGCCTCTCCGGTGACCGAAGCACCTGCTTCGGAGAGCACGAGTGCGGCCACGAATCCAACGACGTCCGCCCCTGCGGCGTCTTCCGGAGATCCCTACGGTTTCACCGCCTGGCTCAATGCCACCCGGGCCTCGTATGGGCTTTCACCGGTCGGCTACGACTCGAACCTGGAAAACTGGGCGGCGATGAACAGCGCCCAGCAAGCCTCGAGTGGCCTCGGGCATTTCGTGATGGGGCCTGCCCGCCGTCAGAATTCGGCGATGGGTGGGTATCCCGGCATTGAGACCATGTGGATGAACTCGCCGGCGCACCGCGCCGCGCTCCTAGACCCGACGATCCAGTGGATTGGCATCGCAGCCTACGGGGCCTACTGGACGTTCAACGCCTACTGAGCCCCAACCCCCCCTCATCAGGGGCGGAGAGATTGGGCGGGCATGGAAGCTCGCCCCTGTTTCCGATCGTCGTTGATCGGTCTCCGACTTAAAGCAGAAGGGCTTCCCGGATCTGGCGGAGGATGATCTGCTCCAGGGCCGTATCACGCCCCTTTGGGATGAATCCTAACGGTGTTTGCACCGTACCGACGACCTGCCGCGTCCGGTTGACTGGAAAATCATTGTAATAGGCGGCTCGGCCAGCCGGCTGGCTGGCGGGTTTCGCCAGATCCTCCAGCTCCTTGAAAACCTCCACCTTCACCAGATAGCCCCCAGTCGGTCCCGGCTCGACATGAACCACGGCGAACCGGCGGATGGTTTGCAAGGTGGCCTCGAGCCGGTCGCGGAATGTGGCGGCATCGCCGGTCCACGGCTCGATCAGCGTCCCGGTCATCTCGCTTTCGGTCCGGATTGTCCCCGCCAGCCGATTCTCGGAGGCGATTGGGAAGTGGCGGTTGACCTGCGCCACGGACCGGTTCCAGACGAGGTCGAAGTCCTCGGAGGGGACCGGCATCGGGTTGGGAACGGGTGGGGGCGGGGTGAAAAGCTGGGTAAGGTCGGGAACCTTCCACTGCGGGAGTTCCCACTCGGGAAGTTTCCACGAGGAGGGACCCGAGGCACATCCCGAGGCGCCGACCGCCACGAGAAACGCCAGGGCCGCCCGAGCCGCGATCTTACCGCTTTCCATGGTCAACGGCCTCGCACCGGTCCGTTCGTTCCCCCGCGCTGATGGCGATGCCATCGGGGATCGACTTTCCCCGATCCTCGACCCTGGAGCGCCGGCGACGTCGGGAGGGTGGGCCGTTGCAATCCGGCCCGGGACAGGACCCGCCCCATTCCTTCGTCACCCTTCGATTGCGATCGCGCCGCCCGACGGGCCGCGAGATGATGATTCCCGTCAACACGGATCGACCGATCGCGGCGGTATCCTGCGACTTTTCGTCGGATTCGACAAGATCGATTCCCGATCCGGGCCCGGCTTCGCGGCCATGACCTATGTTTTCCTTGAGGGGCAAATCCGCTCGACACCGGCCGGGCCGCTGAGCCCGACGGCCTGGAGCCCCCTCAACGCTCGTGGGTCTCAGAAGCGCCGCCCCGGCTCCTGGACGTACCGGGCGTTCCCAATGGCCTCGGCCGGGTCCCCTTGATCTGGCCCTTGTGGTTGCGAGGGTCCAGGGCCCGAGACGAGAAGAGTCGAGACGAGACAGGGGGCCTCGCTCCGGCTTGAAATCGATCTCCGAGGCCGATGGGCTTCTGGTCCAGGCCGCGGAAGCGAGGGTCGGGAAATGCGCCCGGCCAACAAAAATCGGCTCCTCACGACGTGCTCTTGAGGGGGCCGGCACGGCGGCTTGACCGATCGGGGCAAGCCGCCGGACTGGGGACGGAGGGGATCCGGAACAAAGAATTGAGGAGTCGCGAGCCATGCCCGAGAGCAGCAAAATGACCAAAGCCTGGCGGACCGATCCAGTGGAGATGGGGGCGATGGACCGGCCCAGGGCCACGTTACGACGGGATCGCGCGGGAGTTCTGAAAAAGCGATCCGTCTCGCGGTCGACGCTCTTACGGCTCGGAGCCTCCGTCGCACGAGCGGGACGCCTGACCTGGTCGCGCTCCGACCGTGCGCGACCCGGCCGGTTCGAGAAGGCTCTTGAGAGCTTTGCGGCGGAGCTGGCCTCGACGACCGATCCCAGGACGATCGAGTCGGCCTTGCTCCGGTTCGTCCGAGGGATCGCGCCCTCGGCGCGGGCGGAGATCCGCCGCGAGCCGGCCGACCAGCCAGCGGACGTCGAGGGCCATCTGGCGGTCTTCCCCGTCCGATGCGGCGGTTCGGACCACGCCGAGCTGCGGGTCGACCTGGATCACGTGACCGATGCCCGGGGAATTCGACGGCAACTCTCGGTCGGCTGCACGCTGGCCGGCACAGCCCTGGAGGGAGCCCGGCTCCATGCCGGCTGGATCGAGGTCGAGTCCCGTCCGGTCGATCTCAATGGCGACGATCTGGCCGAGCGTTCCGTGCACCAGGGCGCCGAAGTCGTCCGTGACGCCACCTTCCTCAACGCGGTCTTGCCCTTCGCCCTGGGCCAATCGCGACGCCACGGAGAACCGCTGGC
Source organism: Planctomycetales bacterium (assembly GCA_027451455.1). Classification (GTDB taxonomy): domain Bacteria; phylum Planctomycetota; class Planctomycetia; order Isosphaerales; family Isosphaeraceae; genus JAKAUH01. Next base: position 3,628 of record DAIDJI010000023.1, read on the forward strand.
GCTCCTTTGCGTCAAGCTCGACCGTCTGGGGGCGATCCGCGATCTCCTTGGTGCCCAGTGGGCCGATCGATTGGTTCATGAACTGGCTGGGATCATTGGCTCGATCGTTCGATCCAGCGACATCGTGGCCCGACTGGAGGACGACCGAATCGTGGCGCTCCTGGTTCGCTCGAAGACCGAGGGCGCCCGGAAGGTGGCTCGGGGGATCGTTCGGGCCGTGCGCGAGTCTGGGCTGGGTTCGCCCCATCTCTCGGGTGTGAGCGTCTCGATCGGCGTGGCCGGCTTCCCCGATCTTGCCGGCGACGCCGCGTCCTTGCTCGAAATCGCTGACGAGGCGATGACCACCGCCCGCGCGGAGGGCGGCGACCGGATCGTCGAGGCTTGCCCGAGGGCCGCCGCCGAACCGGCCGCCTGCGGCTCCAAGGCTGCGGCCTGCCTCGGCTGATCGCTATCGGGATGGGAGCGATCTCGACTCGATCGGCTGGGATCCGTCCAGCACGGGAACGGGCTCGGGCATCCCGATATTCGGCAGGCCGAGCGACTCGGGCGCCTCACCCGCCTCGATGCGCTCGACAGCTTCCGCGAAAACGCGCTTCTTCTCCTGGCGGTACGACGGATCGTACCGCATCGGCCAGGTCCGGTCGTAGAACATGATCCCCCAGAGGCAGATGCGTCGCCAGACGGCCGATCCAATCTCGAAATGGTCGGCGCATCGGGCGGGATCGACCGTCGGGGCAGGGGCGTCAGCGGGCCATCCGAACGCACGGCGGGCGTGGAGCGCCCGCAGGATCGCCTGGGCGATCGCAATCTGACCGCGGAACGAGGGGTGCATTCCATCGTGGAAGAGACCCTCGTCCAGCAGGCCGCGACGCCCAATCGCGTGAAAATACGCCTGGCCGTCGAGAAAGAGGGAGCCTCGGTGGCGGCCGGCGACCTCCCGGTAGACCTCCTGGAAGTCCGTCGGGCACCGCATCGGGTAGCCGTCGAAGTCGCGAGCGGCGACGGCGTGGCGATAGGCACCCTCGCGATCTCCAGCGCGATCCAGGAGTTGCGAGAGCCGGTAATGGGCCTCGGCGAATCCAGGCTGGCGATCGAGCAGGGCGCGATAGGCCGTCCGGGCCGCATCGGGATCCTTGACCTCAAGCCGGCGGGCGGCGAGAAAATCACGCTCGAACGCGATCCGCTCCGCCCGGGGAGTCTCTGGCGACAGATACGACCGATTCGGCTCGAAGCCCGAGTCATTCGCCGGAGGCGAAATCAGCATCGGCAGAGCACCAATCTGCTCGGCATACGAGACAATCGTTTCGAGCCGGCGGCGGAAGTCCTCGACCAGCGCCCGACGCTCGTCAGCGGTGAAGGCGGGGACGTCAACCAGCGCGCGATGACCACCCGGCGGCGGCGGGATGGCGATCCGGCACCGATCGGCCGTCCGTCGGATCAGTCCGCAGAGGGGCGAGGCCGCCTCCAGCCTCGTGACCAGAAGCTCCAGAGGCGTCGGGGCATCGGCATCGAGATAATACCGAGGCTCGCGGGCCGCCTGGAATCGCGACGAGAACTCGTTGTGGCCGCTGTAGACGATCATCAGATCGGGGCGGCGGGTGAGAAAATCGCCGAGCCGCCTGTGCTGCGAGGCCAGCGAATCGCCCGACGTCGCCAGCACCTGGAGCCCAACCGGCCGATCGGGGAAGATCTCTCGAAGCCGCCAGGCGACGATCTCGCCGATCGAAACCCAGAAGTTATAAGGAACCCCCTCCGCGCTGGAGCCCCCCAGAACGGCGATCTCGATCGTCCGATCGCCAGGCCGATCGGGAAACTCCGTACGCAAAGAAACATCCGCGGCCTGGCCCGGCATCTCGTACGCCTGCTGGTACGGGTCGGGCGGTCTTGCGACAGGGTCGCCCGGCGAGTGGACCGCCCGGATCGCCGCCGCGGTCTCCGCCATCGCGATCGAAACGGCAAGCGAGCCGCAGAATAGGAGCCCGCGGGCGATCGTCCGACGCGAGGGCCAGCACCTCGGAGTACGCGCCAGCAAGATCGCCAGACCCAGGGCGACGGGCAAGGAGAGACCCGCCGCAAGTACGTAGGCAATCTCCAGCCCGACCAGAAAGGCCACGGCGGCCCGCCAGTACGCCACGCCTGGGACGACCGACTGGATCCAGACGACAGCGACGATCGCCAGCAGAACGATCGGCGCCAGAACGGCCGTCCACCGGAGCAGCCGGCCGGGCGTGAGCCGGCTCTCCGGACCTGGTGCGCTCATCATATCCAAAACCTCCTCGCTCGCCGGTGAGCTACCCGATCCTATCGAAGTTCGGGCCCGGAATCATCCGGGAAGGCCGCCGGGTCGAGCGAGGAGTTCATCAGAGCCGAGGCGCTCAGTATGAGTCGGAGCTGACGACTTCTCCGCCGGCCCGGGTCGACAGCGACTGGTAAGTCGGCATCTGTGAACCGGCCCTCAGCGAGAACGGCGGACCGCCAGGGGCCAGCGGCGGGGGATTCGAACCGTTGGGCAACGACCACGAACTGATCGAGTCCTTGAGAAACTTCACCGAGCCGTCAGCGAAGCCGAAGTTCACGCCGCCGGGATGGAAGCTCGAAGCCGACTGCGGGAAGATGTTGCCGTCGTCGCCGTTGGGGAACTTCGGGTTCATCGGATATCGGGTCGTGAACATCGTGTCGCCATAGTTAGCGGCCGTCCACCAGTGCCAGCAAATCTGATCGGCATAGTTCATTTTACCGTAGGCAAACTCGCCGGTCATGATCGTGTTGCTGGTGCCGTCGGTGATGCTGGCAATGGTTACGTTCTGGAACTTGATGATCACGCCATTCTGATTGGCAGCCAGAGTCGGCGTGTTGGCGGCATAGGGATTCTGGCCGTTGCTCATCGCGAACCATGTCCCAGCGTTGCCGCCATAGGAGGTGAATCGCATGAAAACGTGCTGGCCTGGACACCAGCCGCCGAAGTCTCCTGGTCCGTAGGTGTCGAGCGACTGTGAGACCGAAGGATCGCTGGGGCACCACATCCAGCTATTTCCGATATTGTGGATCGTGGAATTGAAGCACGTGTTGACGTGCAAGCTAAGATTCATGGCATTCCAGACATTGCTTCCCTCAATGTACTGGGTGAGCGCCAGCAGGTAGCTGTGGCTGGAGTGTGGCCCGTTGCTGACGCCGTTCGTATTGAAAATCTCGATGACGGTCGCGCCGGGCGGATAAGTGCTATTGGCACTCTCATAATTCATCGCGGCCAGGCCGATTTGCTTCAGGTTGTTGATGCACGAGGCGCGTCGGGCGGCCTCGCGAGCTGCCTGAACGGCTGGGAGTAGAAGGGCGATCAGCACGGCGATGATGGCGATCACCACCAGCAACTCGATCAGGGTGAAGCCGCGGCGGTCGGTGCGCTCTAGGGACACAGGCGTGCCTCCGGGTTGGAAAACGACGGGAAATTCGAACCGGGTGGCGGCGGACGGGGCCGGAGAATCCGGAGCTGACTTGAAGATCAACGGGAGTCATTCACTTCGGAAGTGGACGGAGGCTCAACGGGCATGCTGGTTGGTGCTCTTGGACTTGGAGGCGGGCGCAATCTGGCCGTCGTCAATCCCCAGTACGTCCTTCTTGGACTTCTTGGCGGCTGGCATCGAGCCGGCCTCAGGACTGCCACAGCCGGCGAGGCACAAAAGGCCGCCGCTGAGGATGAGCGCCAGCGCGTGCCGACGAGCGGTAAAAGAGTCGTTCATCGTGCGTCTTTCGGATCGAGAGGACGTTCGGTGTGAGCCCGGGTTCCTTCCGGGAGGACGAATCCTGTTTACTTATCTCGCTTGCCATCGGCGCAGCGACGAGTGCGAAATGAGTCTAAGCCTCAAATCGGCCGAATTCAAGCGTCTGGGTTTTTAGGATAAGCTAAAGGGGTTGTCTCGTCGGTTACCGCGTCGGACGTAAAGGGGCGCGAATGCGCAAAAATCAGGGCGGACGAAGCCGGACGTTGGGTCGGGCGATCGCGGCGGTGATGATCGTCTCGGCGTCGGGATGTGGCGCCGAACCAGAGCCGTCCGCTCGCGCGACGCCCCGGCCAGAGCTTTTGGCATCGAAGCTCCTGGCCGATCTGGGCGATCCGGCGGCGGTCCTGATCGTCACCGGACAGCAGGAGGGGCATTTCGAACCCTGCGGATGCTCGCGAGGGCAGGCCGGCGGGCTGCTCCGCCGCTCGAATCTGGTTGAGAGGCTCCGCGCCACTGGCCGTCCGACCGTCTTGATCGACCTGGGCGGGCTCGCCGACGACCCTGCCTCGGCTCGGGGTGGGCCGGAGCACGCGGCGATCCGGTTTCGGTTCGCCGCCGAGGCCCTGGCAATCTTGCGATACGATGCGATCGCGATCGCTCCCGACGACCTCAAGCACGGCGCCGGCCGGGCGCTGGAGATTCTCCGCGACCGGCTCGGACCTGAGACAAAGCTGGTCGCGGCGAATGTCCAACCGGCCGAGGCGCATCGTTCGATCGTCCGGCCATCTCGGATCGTCCAGGCGGGTCCGATCCGGCTGGGTCTCACCGCCGTGGTGGACCCGGCCGCGATGGCGGCGATCCGACCCGACGTTCGCCCGCACCTTCCGACGATCCAGACGCCCGAGGACGCCCTTCCCTCGGTCCTGGCGGACCTCGAATCTCGGTCCGACTTTCAGGTGCTGATGGTCCAGGGGCCCCCCGATCTGGCCGCCCGGCTCGCCTCGGCGTTCCCGGGTTTCGATATCATCGTGGCAACCTCCGAGGGCGAGACCCCGCGGACTCGACGCCCGGAACTCCTCAACGACGGCCGGACGACACTGGTGAACGTCGGCCGCAAGGGAATGTACGTCGGCGCCTTTGCCTTCGGGAACGACCCGGAACGCCGTCCGCGCTATCGACTGCTAACGCTCGACGACCGGTACAACGGCCCAGGCTCCATCGAGGAGCGCATTCCGGACGCCTATCGAGCAGCGCTCAGGTCGGCGCGCCTGGTCGAGGAGGCCCCTCAACGCCCGGCGCCGGGGGGAGCGAACTACGTCGGGGCCCTGGCGTGCCGATCCTGCCACCCGAAGACTTACGAGCGATGGGCCGCGACCCCGCACGCCCGGGCTTTCGAGTCGATCCTTCGCGACCCCAGACCCGACGTGGTCTTCGACCCCGATTGCGTCGCCTGCCACACCACCGGTTTTGGGGTTTCCTCGGGCTGGCGGTCGCGTGCAGCAACCCCCCAGCTCGCCGGAAACCAGTGTGAAAACTGCCACGGGCCCGGCTCACGCCACGTCGAAAAACCCGACGATCAACCGCTTCGAAAGGTCATGGCGATCGGCGACGACCAGGCTCGGCGCGTCCTCTGCGCCCGGTGCCATGACCACGACAACGCGCCGGGCTTCGACCCGGCGCAAGGGTGGTCGCAGATCGTCCACGACCGGCTCGATCCGCATCCGACCGGGGCAGGGCCGCAAGGAAACCGGCCGGACTCCGCCATCGGCCGAATCAGGTGACCTCGTGAACCACCAGCTCGTTGTGAGAGGGGTCGGAAGGACCGGCGCCTCGGAGAACGACAATTCGGTCGCCGACATCGATCATGCCGTGGGCCTTGCACCATTCGACGATCGCAGCCCGGCGCTGGGCGCGCTCGGGGAGGTCGGGCATCGGCAGCGGAGTAACGCCCCAGAACAATGCCATGGCTCGGGCCGTGTGGGCGTCGTGGGCCAGGGCCAGGGTCGGCGTCGGATTCCGGTGCTTGGAAATCGCGAGCGCGGTCCGGCCCGACTTCGTCGAAACGGCGAGCATCGCGGCCTGGAGCCGCCGGGAGATCAGGCTCGCGGCCTCGACCACGCATTCCGTGACCGGCCGGACCTTCCCCGCTCGGGCGATGTGCGAGGGACTGTCAGCGGTGTACCAACGCCCCGCAGGCATCCCGGCTAGCCCCCAGACGCTCGCTCCCTGCTCGTTCTTCCCATCCTGCGAGAAGAGGTAAGCCTCGGCCTCGGCGGCGACCTCGCTCATCACCGAGACCGCCTCGACCGGGTAGGCTCCGATCGCCGTCTCGCCCGAGAGCATCACGGCATCGGTCCCGTCGAGCACCGCGTTGAAGACGTCGCTGGCCTCAGCCCGGGTCGGACGGCTCGACGTCTCCATGCTGTTGAGCATCTGAGTCGCCGTGATCACAGGAACACGCGCCTCTCGGCAGGTCGCGATGATCCTCTTTTGCAGTGCAGGGACTCGGGTGACATCCACCTCAACACCCAGATCGCCACGGGCGACCATCACCGCGTCGGCCTCTGCGACGATCGCATCGAGGTTGGCGATCGCCTCGTGCATCTCGATCTTGGCGACGATCCGGGCCCGGCTCCCTCGGCTCTCCAGTTCACGACGGAGGTGAATGACATCCTCGGCACGCCGGACGAACGAGAGCCCGACATACGCCACATCGTGCTGCGCCGTCCATTCCAGGTCGTGAATATCTTTTTCCGTGAGGGCCGAAACACGCAGCGCACCACCGGGAACGTTGAGCCCCTGGTGCGATCGGATCAGTCCCGGGAGCGTGACCTTCATCCGGGCCCCGCCCGGAATCTGTTCGATCACCTGCATCGCGACCGTCCCATCGGCGAAAAGAACCGACTGGCCGAGCTTCAACTCGCCGGGGAGCGTCGGGTGCGAGCAGGTCAGGTGGTATGGATCGCCTTCCGGGCCAGGCTCATCGCGGATCGTGAAAACCGCATCAAGGTCGCAGGCGACCGAGTCGCCGGGGATCGTCCCCAGCCGGATCTTCGGCCCGCAAAGGTCCTGGAGAACGGCGATCTGAACGCCCGTCTCCTCCTGGATCGCCCGGATCGACTGGAGCTGAATCGTGTGCTCCTCGTGCGTCCCGTGCGAGAAATTCAGGCGGAAAACATTCACACCCGCCTCAACCATTCGACGCAGTACGGCCGGGTCGCTCGACGCCGGCCCGACCGTCGCCACGATCTTCGTCCGGACTTTACCAAGCGATTCCTTGCGGAACGGTCTCATGGAAACAAAGTCCTCCGCGTTCGACCCATCGGGATCGCTCTCCCAGCCGCCCGGCACCTCCGGCACGGTCGCCGCATTCTAATCCGCAACGCCCAACCGGAATAGGCAGTACGACACCTTTCAACCGAATTTCTTCATTCTTATTGCGGGCGTGCGGGGCGGCTTGAATGGTCGGATGACCGCGGAAGACGGGCAGGGCCGAGGAACCGAGTCGAACAACGGGAAGATTTCGCTGAGGGTTTACCGTCGGCCGGCATCGGGGCCTGCGTCCTCCCCAACCTCATGAGTCGAATCCTCAATCTCGGCATGGGTGCTCGCTGCACTCCCCTTGCTCGATGGCCGGATTTGTGACGCCGGAACTACCGATATCGGTCTACGATCAGACGGGTGCGGTGACACCGCACAGGACTCGCCCATTCAGGTCGGCACGCCCATCCGGGGGAGTACCCATCGGTTGAGCACAAACCAGAGTACCAGAAAGCCAAGGGGCCAGAGGGCCTCCATCATCGTCGATCTCCGCTCCATAACATTCACTCGCTCAGTCCACGCTTGAACTCAACCGCCGCGTTTCTTGTTAACTATATTTCCAATCGGCAATCAAGTCAACCAAACGGAGACCGTGCCTGCCTGTGAACGGGGCACGCCCGGCGATCATCCCTGCGAATCGGGCGGTGAAGGAGGGCGCGGGAGGGCTCCGGAGTTGCGTCTACCGAGAGGCTGTGAAAGAATCGATTCAAGATGACAGATTCAAGATTCCAGATGGATGTAAGTCTCAGGGCAGCAAGGCATTCGATTTATGGAATCTTTAATATAGAATCTTCCATCTGATTCTTTCACAAACTCCGAGGCGATCGGAGAGAGCGGATTCGCATCCCGACTGGCCACCCGATCCCAGAGGAACCCTCAAGACTTCACCAACCGCCATGCGAGTGCCGGAACATTCCGACCGGCAGGTGGGCCAGTGGATCCGTCAGCAGACGGAGAAATCCAGGTCCACTGAAATCGGCCGACTCTCCGAATCAGTGCATCCGGACCATCCGGAGCATCCGCACGTTGATCACGAGGAAGCGAAGGAATTGCCAGACCCAGTTCGTCCGGAGTGCCTTCGTCAGGGGCGTTGGAACGGGCGGATAATACGACTGTTCAAACGGTTTTCGGACGGTAGACATGGGACACCTCTCGCCTTCGATCGGGGTCACTCGGGGATCGCCGTCCAGAGGGGACGGGCCTTCGCCTTGTACATGAACGCAAAATGAAGCAGGTGCTTGATCCAGTGCCCGGCGAGACCGATCTCGCCGGAGGTGTAATGGATGTCACGCCCGGTGTCGGGATACTTCTGGAAATCGGGGATGATCGGGTAGACAGTCATCGAGACGGCCGTCCCCCGCATCAGGCTGGCACCCGCCGAGGCGATGCAGGCCGCCCCCATCTTCGCCATTGAGGCGGTCCGCGTCTTTCCCTCACGCCCTTCCATCTTGTCGACGATGTTAAAGGCGACCTCGCGCGCCATCACCCCGGAGGGCATCCCGGTTCGAGGGGGTGTCGGGTAGATCGGCGTTCCCGAGGGGCTGAACATCGGCCGGGAGATCGGGTGCGGCGGCGCGAAGGCGATCCCAACCGCGTAGATGTTGTCGTATCGAGGCGATCGGTAAGTCTCGGGCCAGTCCGAGGGCGACCACTCCTCATAGGGTTTCTTCGTGTAGTCGCCATCGACATACATGAAGTTACTGGGCGCGAAGAGAGACTCCGTGATCTCAGCCCCCTCCCGGTCGAACGCCTTGAGCCCGACGCCGGAAAACGGCGGCAAAAGCATCGTGAAGTCAGACCGGATCGACTCCTGCCGGCCTTCGAGGGTCTCGTAATGGATCTCACCGCGATCGACCTTCTTGACGGCCGCCTGGGTGATCCACTCGACACCCCGCTCGGTATAGAGCGACTCGGTGAAGACCCGGCTATGGGTGATGTATCCGCCCCGACGGATGAACATCCCACCCATCCCGAAATCGCCCAGCTCGTGCTCGTTGGAAATCCAGACGAGGCGGGCCTTGTCCCGGACACCCCGGCGCCGCAGCTCGAACTCGACGTTGAAGAGGTACTCAAAAGCCGCGCCCTGGCAGGTGCAGGTGCCGTGCCCCGTGCCGATGAGTAACGTTTGACGCTCCCCACGCTGCATCCGCGCCACCGCCTCGTCAAGCCCCACCGCAGCCTGCGCCGCGTGGCCAGCCGTGCAGACGGAAAGACTGTTCTTCTCGGGGCCAAGGCCCTCGGTGGCCTCGAAATGGAGCCGGGGGCCGGTCGCGTTGATCAGATAGTCGTACTCCACCCGCTCGCGGAGACCAGCCTTGCCCGGCTCGGTGGATTCGACCATCACGTACGGCCGAGAGACACCCTCACCCCCCTCCGGATGGAGGCTGACCGCCCGCGCCTGCCGGAAGATCACACCCGTCTTCTCATAAACGGGCCCCAGCGGGAACGTCACCTGCTCGGGCGTCATCACCCCAACACCCACCCAGATGTTCGACGGAATCCAGTTCCACCGGCTGTTGGGCGAAACCACGACCACCTCGTGGTTCTCGCCAAGCTTCCGACGGGCGTGCAGCGCCGCGGTGTGCCCCGCAATGCCCGCACCCAGGATGAGAAGGCGCGCCATGGTTGATCCTCGCAGAAGGGCCCAGATCCGGCGGTCCGCCTCCATCGGCGATCCTTCCCCCGGGGGGGCACCTCGCTGGCCGCGACCCCGGAACCCAGGCGACAATAAAAGATTGTATCGCCCGTCAGTTATATAGTCAATCGGCTGGGTCCTTGCCTCGATTATTGGCGAGCCGCCCGGTCTGGGCTCAACGTTGACTATTCAACTGGCGGATAATATAGTAGAGCGAAGTTGGGACTGCCGGGGCGGCCGACCGACGAGTGGTCGGGAGCGGGCAAGCGGCGGGATGGCACGGGTCGAGGTCCGACCTGGGAGGTGGAGGATGGCCACGGTGACCGAGAGGCGAACCGGGGCAATCGGCAGGGTCATACGGGTGCTGTTGGGGATCGCGCTCGCGGTGGTATTCACGGCGGGGATCGTGGTTCTGATGATGGTCCTGTCCGGGGCGTTTGAGCGGAAGGTCAAGCCTGGTCCGGCCGCTGGGGTGGCCGAGAAGGCCGCGGGTCCGGCGCCGAAGAATGTTGGAGTGGTGCGCCTGGTCCGCCGGCCTCGTCGCGAGTCGGCGGTTGGGACGATCCGCCCCGTTCACGAGGCGATTGTCGCCTCGAAAATCCTCGCGAGAGTCGAGGAGGTCCGGGTGCGCGCCGGCCAGGCGGTCAAGCGGGGCGACATGCTGGTCCTGCTGGACAGGGCCGATCTCAAGGCCCGAATGGACCAGGCGCAATCGGCAGAAGCCGCGGCCCGGGCCAAGTACGATCAGGCCGAGATCGACCAGGGACGGATCGCCCGGCTCCGGGCACGCGAGGCCGTCACCCAGAGCGAGCTCGACCAGTCCAACACCGCGCTCCGAACCGCAAAGGCCGAGCTCGAGCGCGCCCGGCAAGCGGTCGAGGAGGCCCGGGTCATGGATGCCTATGCAACCGTCCTGTCGCCCATCTCGGGACGCGTCATCGACAAGAAGGTAAACCCGGGCGACACCGTGAGCCCCGGCCAGGTGCTGGTCACCATCTACGACCCGACCCACATGCAAATGATCGCCACGGTGCGCGAGTCGCTGGCCCTCCGGCTGAAGCTCGGCCAGGAAGTCCCCTCGCGGCTCGATTCGCTCGGCTACGAGTGCATGGCGACCGTCAGCGAGATCGTCCCCGAGGCGCAGGCCGAGAGCCGATCGTTCCAGGTCAAGCTGACCGGCCCTTGCCCGCCTAACGTCTACAGCGGAATGTTCGGCCGGGTCTTCATCCCACTGGAAGATGAGGATGTCCTGATCGTTCCGGCCGCCGCGGTCCGACGAGTCGGCCAGCTCGACGAGGTCGACGTCGTCGACGACAATCACGTGCAACGCCGCGCCGTGCAGCTCGGCCGTGAGCTCGACGAGGGCCTTGAGGTCCTCTCGGGGCTCGCTGAGGGCGAGAAGGTCGTCCTTCACGATGGAGTCCGAGAGCGAGCGAAAGGGGATCGCTCATGAGCCAGCATCCTTCACAACCCAGCCCGCACGCCCACGGCCAGCCGAAGCCGCACGACTTCCTCAACGGAATCGTGCACATCTTCCTGGATAACAACTTCTCGATCATCCTCATCATCGTCTCGGTGGCGATCGGCCTGGCGGCCCTGCTGGTCACCGCCCGAGAAGAGGACCCCCAGATCGTCGTTCCTCTGGCCGACGTGATGGTCCGAATGCCGGGATACTCGGCGGCCGAGGTCGAGCAGCTTGCCGCCACGCCGCTGGAAAAGATGCTTTACCAGATCGACGGAGTCGAATACGTTTACAGCATGTCGCGTGAGGACCAGGCCGTGATCACGGTCCGGTTCTACGTCGGTCAGGATCGCGAGCGCAGCCTCGTCAAGCTCTTCAAGAAGATCAACGAAAACCAGGATGTGGTTCCGCCGGGCGTCACGGGATGGGTGGTCAAGCCGGTGGAGATCGACGACGTCCCGGTCGTCACCCTCACGCTCACCGGCCAGGACGGCGACGATTACACTCTCCGCCGGGTCGGCGAGGAGGTGGTTCAGCGGCTCTCGGCGCTCACGGGTGTCTCGCGGGCCTACGTCGTCGGCGGTCGTCCGCGAACGGTCCGGGTGGACCTCGACACCGAGCGGCTCCAGGCGTATGCCCTCGGCCCGCTTGAGGTCCAGCGAGCCTTGCAGGGGGCCAACATCACCCACCCAGCCGGCGACTTCACCCGTAACGACGCCGTGATCCGCGTGGTGGGAGGCATCGCGGCGGATCGGCCCGAGCGGCTCGGCGAGCTGGTTGTCGGCGTCTTTCAGGGCCGACCGGTCTTCCTCAAGGATGTGGCGACCGTCCGCGACGGTCCCGACGAGGTTGCCAGCTACGTCCGACACGGCTGGGGACCTGCCCGAGGGTTCGAGGCCCCTGAGGGCTTCCCGGGAACCGAGGTCGGCGAGCACTCCGAGGGCCATGTCTCCTCCGTACCGAAGCCACCGATCGGCTCGACGAGACCCGCGGTTACACTCGCCGTTGCCAAGCAAAAGGGGACCAACGCCGTCTCCGTCGCCGAGGCCGTCCTTCAGGCCGCCGAGGGGCTCAAGGCCGAGGTCGTTCCCTCGGGGATGGAGCTGGTGATCACCCGAAACTCGGGCCTGACCGCCGATGAGAAGGTCAACGAACTCGTCGAGGGCCTCTGGGTCGCCATCGTCATCGTGATCGCCCTCTTGACCCTCAGCCTCGGCTGGCGCGAGGCGTTCATCGTCGCGGTCGCCGTGCCGGTCGTCTTCGGCCTGACGCTCGGCGTCAACCTCCTCTTCGGCTACACGATCAACCGCGTCACCCTCTTCGCCCTGATCCTCTCGCTGGGCCTGCTCGTCGACGACCCGATCGTGGATGTCGAAAACATCGCCCGACACTTCGAGATGCGCGGCCGGGCCACACGCGACATCGTCCTCGAAGCCGTCGCCGAGATCCGGCCTCCGCTCATCAGTGCCACGCTCGCGGTCATCGTCAGCTTCCTCCCCATGTTCTTCATCACGGGGATGATGGGGCCGTACATGGCCCCGATGGCGCTCAACGTCCCGGTCGCGATGATGATGTCGATGGTCGTCGCCTTCACGATCACGCCCTGGCTGACCTACCAGGTCCTCCACGGCAAATTCCAGCGCGGCCATCACGGGGCAGGGCACAACCACAGTGAGACCGATGACCTTGAAGCGATCCGCCGGACGTTCCTCTACCGGCTCTTCCGGCCGATGATGGCGCCTCTGATCAGCTCGCGATGGGCGGCGATCTCGTTCCTGCTGCTGATCGCCCTGCTGACCGCCGCCGCAACCGGACTGGCGGCACTCCGGGTGGTCCCGCTCAAGATGCTTCCCTACGACAACAAGAACGAGCTGCTGCTGGTCGTCGATCTCGACGAGGGAACCACGCTCGAGCGAGCCAACGCCGCGGTCCGGGCGCTCGAGGCGGAAGTCGCGAAGGTCCCCGAGGTCACCGACTTCATTAGCTACGTCGGCATCCCCAGCCCGATCGACTTCAACGGGCTGGTCCGCCATTACTATCTCCGGCAGATGCCGCAGAACGCCGAGATCCGGGTGAACCTCGTCGGCAAGAAACACCGATCCGCGCAGAGCCATGCGATCGCGCTCCGGCTGCACGACCGGCTATCGGCCGTCGCCGAGGCCCACCGCGCCCGGCTGAAGGTCGTCGAGCTGCCGCCGGGCCCGCCGGTGCTGGCCTCACTCGTCGCCGAGGTCACCGGCCGGCCCGATCACTCCTACGACGACCTGATCGCCGCGGCCGGAACGGTTGCCGGCCGGCTCCGGGCTGAGCCGGGGGTCGCGGAAGTCGACGATACGATCGAGGCCCCCTCGCGCAAACTTATCTTCATCACCGATCAGGAAAAGGCCGCGCTCGCGGGAGTCTCGGTCGACGAGATCGCGCGAACCCTTCGCCTGGTCCTCTCGGGCGGTGAGGCGGGTACGGTCCGTCTCGAGGGCGAGCGCAACCCGCTCCGGGTCGAGCTTCGGCTCCCCCGCGCGATCCGGTCGAGCGCCCGAGACCTCTCCACCCTCCGCGTGCGCGGCCAGTCCGGGCAGTTCACGCCCCTCTCCGAGCTGGGCCGATGGAAGGAAGCGCAGGTCGACCAGACGATCTACCACAAGAACCTGGAGCGCGTCGTCTACGTGACGGCCGAGGCCCTCGGGCGCACTCCCGCGGAGTGCATCCTCGACGTGAGCTTCGACCGGCAACCGGCCGGCACCCCCGCGCCGGGAGGTCGTTCCACGGCTGGCGGCTGGGTCTCCGACGCAAAGCCGCGCCCGCTCTCCGATCGGACCTTCATCGAAAACGGCGGCGGAATCGCCTGGGCGGTCCCCGAGGGCATCCGGGTCGGCTTCAGCGGCGAGGGCGAGTGGAAGATCACGCTGGATGTCTTTCGTGACCTCGGCCTGGCCTTCGCCGCTGCGATGGTCATGATCTACGTGATCCTGGTGATGCAGACCGGCTCGTTCCTGATTCCGCTGGTCGTGATGCTCGCCATCCCACTCACGGTTCTGGGCGTGATGCCCGGTTTCTGGCTGCTCAACGACCTGAATGGCCAGGTCGTCGGCGGCTACGCCGACCCGGTACTTTTCACCGCGACGGCAATGATCGGCATGATCGCGCTGGCGGGGATCGTGACCCGCGACGCCATCATCCTGGTCGACTTCATTGGGCAGTCGGTGGCCAGGGGACGGCCCCTCTTCGACGCGATCATGGAGAGCCGCGTCGTCCGGATGCGCCCGATCCTTCTCACGGCCGGCGCGGCGATGCTGTCGAGTATCCCGATCACGCTCGACCCGATCTTCTCCGGATTGGCGTGGTCGCTGATCTTCGGCCTCTTCGCCTCGACGATCTTCACGCTCTTCGTCATTCCGGTGACCTACTGGCTCCTCAACTCCGGTGAGAAGCGGAGCCAGGAAGACACCGACCCGACCCCGGCCGCCTGATTCTCAAAGGCGAGAGATCTCCGGTGGTCGCACGTTTCT
>DAIDJI010000024.1 GCA_027451455.1 Planctomycetales bacterium
GTGTGCCGTCCCGATCGAGGTTCGCCCGTTCCAAGACGAGGCCCAAGACTAATGTCAGATGGCTCGGCCCTCTCAGCCTTGGAGATCGAACGGATCTTCCGCACCAACGTCCTGGGCGTGATCCACGGCGTGAAGGCAGCGCTACCGTACATGGAGCGTCAGCGGGGCGGGACGTTCATCAATATCGGCTCGGTCGCCGGCGTGCGGGCCTTCCCGGTGCAGTCGATCTACAGCGCCACGAAGCACGCGGTGAAGGGATTCACCGAGGGGCTCCGGCTGGAACTCTGGAAAAAGGGCGGCGACTATCACGTCACGTACATCGCACCGACGTCGATCGATACGCCGCTGTTCGAGCAGTCGCGGACGAAGTTCGGAACGCAACTCGGTCCGCCGCCGCCGATCTACGACCCAAGGATCGTCGCCGAGTCGATCGTCTTCGCGGCCGAGAACCCGAGGCGCGACATCTTCGTCGGCGGCGCCGCGAAGGCGTTCGACGTCCTGGAGCGGATCAGTCCCGCGATGACCGACTGGATCCTGATGAAGAACGGAATCATCGAGAAACAGATCACCGAACGGCCTCGCGACGAGCCCGACAGCCTCGAAGGCCCACCGCCCGGCCCGAGGACCGTCCGCGGCGGATACTCGGGCCAGTCGCACGCAACGAGCTGGTACACCCGAACCTTCGAGTGGCACCCGGTACTCAAGCCGGTGGCCCTCGGCGCCGTCGCTTTGGGCGCCGCGGCCCTGATGGGCGGGCGGCGAACGGCGCGAGGTCAGTGACCAAAGATCCCGGAGTTTCACGCAGCTTCGCGTCGCTGCGTGAAACTCTTGATCAGTCTTCTCGGGTGCCGAAGGGCTACCATCGGATGGACGGACTAGTAACCGCGGAATACGGACGACTCCCGGCGAAGCCGGCCCCTCGGACGTCCGGCTCGGCCGAGAGCCGACTCCGGCCGCTCATCCGACGGACCACCTCGACGAGGTCACCGGTTTCGCGGTAAAGCTCCAACTGCCGGTCGGCGCCGGTCGGACGGACGGTCATCTGAAGGGCCTGAGCCAGCGACCGGCGACAGCCGAGGCGGTCGGCGACCGGCTCCAGCCGACGAATCATCGCCTCGGCGGCGTGCCGGGCGGGGGTCGGCTCCATGGTGTCAAGACCCACCAGCCGGGCCTCCAGGCCGAAGCGGGCGGCCCGCCATCGGTTCGAGCGGAGCATCATCGGGTGCGGATCGTCGGACTCGTGGTCCTCGTGGTCGAGCCGGTCGGAATGCCATTGTACAAGGCACTGGATCATGGCGGAGAGGCCGAGCACGTCGGGCAGCTCGGTCGGCATATCACAGATTCGGACCTCGATCGTCCCGTTCTCGGCGCTCGGGCGGACGTCCCACCAGAACTCGCGGTGCGACTCGACGAAGCCGGCGATTTGCATCCGGTCGAGCAATTCGAGGTACTCGCTCCAGGAGTGCAGGGGGGGCATCAGGCCGCCGGTCGGTATGCCTTCCAGGACCTCGATCCGATGCGACTGATGGCCGGTATCGCGCCCATGCCAGAACGGGCTATTCGCCGAGATCGCCAGCAGGATGGGCAGCTCGCGCTGGAGGCGGTGGCTGATCTGGATCGCCCGATCGCCCGACTCCACCCCGACGTGAACGTGCAGGCCGAACGTGACCGGCCGGACGACCGTCTCGCGGAGCAGTTCGGCGAGCTTGTAATAGCGGTCGTCGGGAGTAATCTCCTGCTCACGCCACCCGGAGAACGGGTGGGTGGCGGCCCAGGCGAGGCGGAGGCCGTGTCGATCGGCGATCCGCTCGACCGCGCGGACCTTCGGCGCCAGGTCGGCCTCAAGGTCGTCCACCGTCCGGCAGACGCCTGTGTTGATCTCGACGTAGCACTGAAGGAACTCGGGCTTCACGAACTCGCAGAGGGACGTGGGGAGGTCGGCCAGGATGGCGCCGATCCCGCTTTTCAGCTCCATCGTGCGGGCATCAACGATTTGCAACTCGATCTCGACGCCGAGCGTCGGCCGTCGGTTGCCTCGGAATCGCAGCTCAGACATGGGTGTTTCTCTTCCGTGGGGCGCGATCCGGACCGCCCTCGCATGCGATCGCGCGATCGGACTGAACAGATTTGCAACTGGCATGCCGGATTATCGGGCATCTCCGAGAACTGCCCTGGAGATGCAGGGATCTCGGCGATCATTTTGACCATCACACAGGGAATGCTGTTGAGGAACGGGCGGAGCAAGGCCCTTTCGCGGGCTCGCTATCGCGAGCGGGACGAGGATTGAAGTCCTGATCCATTGCCATCCCCAATGAGTTTGATGTGAGAATCTAGAATCAACGCGTAACGATCATGGGTAGTAAGTCGGCAAAGCCCGTCCCCCCATCCCCGGTTCGGGCAGCCCGACCGACCCACCGCCGGGCCTCCCGATCGGGTGATGCTTCCCGACGCCTCACCTCTACCGGCTCCTTGAGGTCGGACCGCATGCACCCGACTAATAGACGCGGCGACGAACGCTCGTTATTGGGGCTTCGAGTGTCGGCCGGCCGATCCCTCTGGGTCATCGAGGATGAGGACTTCTCGGAGGCCGTGGAGCGATTCGCCAGCTATCTGGCGCAGCGCAACCCGTCGTCACCGGACTTACGATGGAAGTGTGGCGGCCTTTCTTACCAGGCGAACCAGCGGACCGGCCTTCGGTCAACCGAAGAATGATCACTCTGTCGCGAAGCAACCGGGTAGATTATGCAACGTCGCTCCGGGAGCTTTGTCGGGTGGGCTCGACCCACCGAGGGAAGCGTATCGAAAGCGGGATTCCACCCCGGGCGACCGGGAATGCCTGTCAAAAGCAGGGCCCACCGCGGGCGATCGCAACCCTCGGTGGGTCGAGCCCACCCGATAATGCTAAAGTGGCCGAGCACGCGGAGAATCTGTGTGGTCTCATCTTCCCGCGCAGAACGGTCCCGCGGACACCGCTACGCCAAGCCAAAGATCCAGGGCTTTCGCCGATGGAGGGCATCGTGGAACTCGACACGTCCAAAATCGATGAGGCGGTCCTCGCGCTTTTGTATCTCGGGCTTCACGACGATGTGCGGGCGTGGAAGGGATTCGACTGGAACGCCATGGACCGGCTGCATCAGGCCGGGATGATCTCCGATCCGCGAGGCCGGGCCAAGTCCGTGGTGTTCACCAGGGTCGGGCTGGAGCGCGCCCAACGCTTGCTGGAA
The DNA here is from genome assembly GCA_027451455.1 of Planctomycetales bacterium. Classification (GTDB taxonomy): domain Bacteria; phylum Planctomycetota; class Planctomycetia; order Isosphaerales; family Isosphaeraceae; genus JAKAUH01. The sequence goes on from DAIDJI010000024.1 coordinate 3,225, forward strand.
GAGCTGTTCGGCAAACGAGACCAGCAAGGCGAGGCCGCAGACGCTCCTGCGGCCGGTCGATGAGCCTGGTCCTCAGCCCCGGAGATGGCAATGACGACAAGCCCATTTCTCGAGTGGCTTCCCGAGGTGGCCGCCGATGAAATCATCATCGAGCCGTCCAACATCGTCGCCGAGGCCCGTGGAAACCTCTGGTCGTTCTCGATCACATCGACCCAGGCCGCCGCGCTCCATCCCTCGCACGTCACCTCCTTCGTCCTGGCCGTCGCGGAGGCACGGAGTCGGTATCTCTCGGCGCACGGTGCAACGGCCATGCTCTTCTACTGCTGGCATGATGAGCAGGCCGCGCAGCTACGCCTCAGCCTTGTCTCCGCCGGGCATGGATACCTGCCCTTTGGTGGCTCGATCGAGCCGGCCGCCGACCTGGAATCCGTGGTCGCATCCTTCCTCAACTCGCCGTACCATGACGGAATCGCCATGACGGACGGTCCGGAGGGCGAGAACGATCCCGATCGGGCTCTGCCCGTCTGGGTGCTTCTACTGCCTGAAGACGACGCCTCACAAGGCGAGGACCAAGCCGCGCCTGCGGCCGGTCGCTGAGCCCGATCAATCGTCGGATTGTGGCTCGCGCACGAGGGATGGACGCCAGACCGCCGATCTTTTCGTCATCAGACAAAACGGTTCCGACTTCCGTTCCTTGAGTCTGCCACGAAGGGGGATCGACGCGATACAGGCGGTGCGGACCTTCTTGACGATTCGATGGACAGAAGGATAGAACGGACCGCACCGACTTATCCGGGAGCCTGCCATGTCGACGATCAAGGAATTGCCGATCAGCATCTCAGTGCCCGCCGCGGATCGAATCCTTGAGCTTCAGGCCTGGCCTCAATTCAAGGCCATGCTCGAACATGCGACGCAGTCTACCCCAGGCGTGCGTTCGATCGCGGTGTCGCTCGACGACCAATCCCGGCAGAGCGATCCGATGATTCTCATCGTCGCCGAGATCGAGGAATTCCGTCCGGATACTCCCGGCATGGCCGACGAATCCACCGAATGGCAATGGGATCGGTGGGCTTCGGAGACATTCCCACCCGATATCCTGAGGCATTTTTGCATGATGGCCATCCCCGCCGGGGAGCCCATTTCCCATGGACGGTAGGGCGTTCCTGGTGGTCGCCAGAGAACTTCTTCAAGGGGCCACGGAAGCCTACTGGCGTGCGGCAGCCGGCCGGACCTATTACGCCCTGATGCTCGAAGCACGCGAACTCCTCGGTCGCTGGGGCCTATCCTGTCCGCCCCGAGATGACATCCATAAATTTGTACGACTGAGGTTATTGTACTCCGCCGATCCCGACCTGAAACACGTCGGAGTCACCCTGGAGCGGCTGGGAAGGCTCCGCAACGTTGCCGATTACGAACTGTCCGATACAGACGTCGCTTCACGCGGGGCGAACTCGTCGCGGCCTCAGTTCGGGACGCTGCAAAAGCCATCGACCTCCTGGATAAGGTCGAGAGTGACGAGAACCGTCGGACCGCGGCGATCCAGTCCATCCGACCGTCATGAGGCCGTGAAAGTCTGGCGTTAGGCCGCGGAGGTATCACCCGATGGTCGAGGCGAACCGAATGCAACTCGGTCGGTTCAAGTTCGCGATCGAGTCGGGCTCGTTCCGACGGATCACCCAATGCTGGTCCGGACCGGGATGGGACTTCAACTTCAGCGGTCGGTGCATCAACGATGACCCCGATGAGCCTTTCTTTTCGCTCGACGGGATCGTGGTGTACTGTGATGCAGCCCCTTTGCCCCTGGCCAAGGCCGCCGATTACACGGGCATCGAGATCGACTTACCGGGGCTCTACGATGAGGCGACCGGTGAGCCGTACTTCGCGATCGATCTCGGGGAGAGCTACGAGGTATCGGACGCCACTCTGCGGTTCGCTGAGCGGGACGGCGGCCGTTATCGGATCGAATTATCTGGGGTCGTGTCTTCCTCGGTCTTCGGGAGTCCTGCAGAATTCGAGTTGTCAGCGTGGGCCGAGGAATTGCCGGACCACGCTTATCCGGTGTAAGAGACGAGACCTACGAGACTTTGCAGTGGTCGTTATCCGGCGGAGACCAATGCCGTGGGTCCATGCTGCGCCGTCTACGCCAGGTGCGAACTGACGGAGGGGCTTCTCGACAAGATGGCCTCCTACCTCGCCGACGCCTCGCGTCCTCAAGTGCGGTTGCCACGGGGTCGGGAGTGGTCCATCTGGGTCCTTGGCCGACCGGTCAGCGTGCGGGTCGAGCGGACGCAAGATGTCCTCTGGGATTGCGAAGATGAGCTACTTGAGCTCGGCCTGCTCCCCGAGACCGCTCCCTTCCGGGTCGTCCTCTGCGCGGGCTGTAACTCGCACGAGGATTACGAGTTGTTGCGTCGGCTGAGCGCAGACCTTGCCTGGTTGCTCGATGGAACCCCGACGGAGCCGACGAAATGAACCGGTCCGAAGCGGCGAACCTGGCTACCTGGCGGGTCCGCCGGTCGGCGGACCGTTGATCGTAGATGGTTAGCCAGCGAAGTGAAGCCATGCCTATATTCGTCCACCTCACACCGGCGTCGCGTGTCGCGCTGATCCGCCGTAACGGGATCGGCCGCCTGCGGAAGGCCTGGGGCGACCGACCGGGCGGGATCTTCGCCATGCCCGTCACGCGCAACTTCTACATCTCGCACCAGTGGCTCCGGGAATTGAAGCGGCGGGGCCAGGGCGCCATCTCCGGCGTCTATTTCCGCCTCACCGACGAGGAACTGGTCTGGGTCGGTCACTACGGCCAATCCCATCGGCAGATGACCGCCGCCGAGGCGGTCGCCGAATTCATGGCAGCGGAGAGCCGCGAGGGCTGGGAAGTCATCATCCCTCGCCGCATCATGGCCGAGGAGATCCACCGGGTTCGCTCATTGCCGCAGGTTGTGGGCTGGCGGTATCATCCGGGAGCCAAGGGCAAGCCGCCATTCTGCACCTGCAAATACTGCACTCGCGGGGAATACGGGGCGGCTCGGCTCCGAGCGCGGCTCGGTTCGCCCGATGATTAACAGAGCGTTAGCCGGCGGGGAGTATCGACCACTGATGACCTCAGAGCAAGCGATCCTGGTCATCCGGCATGTCGTTCAGGACCACGGCGATGAAGGCACACGCCGCGGCCAGGCCACCTTTTGCGAAGGCATCCGCTGGTTTGGAGGGCTCCTCGGCTGGTCCTGGCCGGCTTCGTATCTGGAAGTGATCGGCAAACACGACGGCGTAATGGTGCAGGATGCCTGGGTCTTCAGCTTCCTTGAGAGCGTCGAGCGATTCTTACTCCTGCATGAGCCGTGGCACAAGCCGGACGGGTTCTGGCCCGTCGCCTCGGACGGGTGCGGAAACGTCTTTGCCCTGGCCTTCGGCCATCCCAGCCCGTCGGGCGAGGTTCCGGTGGTTTTCTTCGATATGATCGAGAGTCGGGAGAGACCCGTCGAGACAATCGCGGAGTCCTACGCGGCCTTCATCGTCCACCATATGCAGCGCCAGTGCGAACAGCTCGGCTGCTGCGTCCTTTTTTCGGCATCGACCGAGCGGGAGGGCGGGATCGCCTAACGAACCGCGAGCCGGCGGGAAAATGGGGTGTGTTGTGGCGGGGATGCGACCCGGGACTCGCAGGCCGTCCGCAACAAGGTCCACTTCGCCTGTTTCGCCCGTCGGAAGTCGTTCAAGCAACCGGGCTCGTCGAACTGGGAAAGCAACGTGCCACAACATCCGTTCCACTGCCCGGATTGCAGGCGACCGATGGCCCGCATGGGCCGCTCCTTCAAGGCGCTTCCTCGGCGTGCGGTGAAGGTGTGGGCGTGAGTCGAAGCGACTCCCGGAAGACCGACGTTCACGCCGCGATCGCCGCCGATCCGATAGGAGAATCGACCGACGAAATACGACTTGAAATCGTTGGGAAGGGTTCTAGAATACGGCTGGGTGGCGGTTGCCGCCGACGGCCTTTTCTCTGTTCCGGCAATGGTGGCCTGCCCTGGCAACGGGGTGGGCCATCCGTGTTTACGGCGAGGGCCGGGGTTACCGCGAGGAGGCGGTGAGATGCATCGGGAGGCATGACACGATGGATACCCTGACCGCGGCTCGGCTCCAGATGACCGTCTCGCTGGTCTTCCACATCATCTTCGCAGCGGTCGGTATCGGGCTCCCGCTGCTGATGGTCGTGGTCGAAGGACTCTGGCTCCGGACCGGCCGCACCGTCTACCGAGATCTGGCACGCAAGTGGGCGAAGGCCACGGGGTTGCTGTTCGCTGTCGGTGCCGTCTCGGGGACGGCGCTCTCGTTCGAGCTGGGATTGCTCTGGCCGCGCTACATCGAGCTTCTGGGCGCGGTCGTCGGGCACCTGTTCGGACTGGAGGGCTTCGCGTTCTTCATCGAGGCCATCTTCATCGGGCTTTACCTCTACGGATGGGACCGGCTCAGGCCGGTGGCACACTGGGTATGCGGCGTCGTGATCGCGTTCAGTGGGATGCTCTCCGGCATTCTCGTCCTGGGCACAAACGCCTGGATGCAGCTTCCGGTCGGGTTTCGGATGGAGGCGGGCCGGGTGGTGGTGACCGACCCAATCGCCATCTTCAAGTGGCCGCTCTGGCTGCACATGGCCCTGCATTCGACCCTGGCCTGCTACGCGTCGGTCTCGTTCGCGGTCGCCTCCATCTACGCGGTGGGCCGACTTCGCGGCCGGGTGGACGACTACACCTCAACCGCCATCCGCGTGGCGATGACCGTCGGCGCCATCGCTGCGCTCCTGCAACCGGTCAGCGGCGACCTGCTGGCGAAGTACGTCTACCGAACCCAGCCGGTGAAGTTCGCGGCGATGGAAGGGCAGTTCCGGACCGAGATGGCCGCCCCCCTGCGGATCGGCGGACTGCCCGACCCCGAGGCCCGCGAAACCCGATGGGCCGTGGAAATCCCCGGGGGCCTCAGCTTCCTCGCGACCGGCGACCCGAAGGCCGAGGTCCGCGGACTCGACCGCATCCCTCGCTCCGACTGGCCGAACATCGAGCTGACCCACCTGGCGTTCCAGGTGATGGTCGGCGCAGGGATGCTGATGCTGGGACTCTCGGCGTGGTACACGGTCGCCTGGTTCCGGGGCGGTGCGACCTCAGGCCGATGGCTCCTCCGCGCGATCGCCGCCGCCGGCCCGCTGGGCTTCGTGGCGCTCGAGGCCGGATGGGTCGTCACCGAGGCCGGACGTCAGCCCTGGATCATCAACGGCGTCCTCCGAACCGCCGACGCCGCCACGCCGGCCACCACCGTGCCCGAGTTCCTCGCCGCGTTCACAGTGCTCTACCTGGTGCTGGCCGTCACGGTCGTGGTGCTGCTGAGGAGGCTCCGATCGGAGTCGGCCGTGGCCCCGCAGGAGCCGACACGCCCGGCCTCGACCTGAGGGCCATCCGGCACGGCTCCGAAGATCGTCTTCTTGATGTGGCAAAGCTTGCCTTGCATGTGCCGTAAGACCTCGATTCCATGGCGAGATTCCATCCAGGAAGATCCACGCCGAGGGCTCCCATCATGCCTTACGAGACCCTGATCGACCTGGCCGCTGCGGTGGCGCTGCTGGGGCTAATGGCCTACGCCGTGCTTGGCGGGGCCGACTTCGGCGGAGGCGTCTGGGATCTCTTTGCCTCCGGACCACGCCATGCAGGGCAACGGGCTGCCATTGCGCATGCGATGGGGCCGGTCTGGGAGGCCAACCACGTCTGGCTGATCTTTGTGATCGTGGTCCTGTTTACCTGCTTCCCCAACGGATACGCGCCGCTGGGGATCGCGTTATTCGTCCCGTTCCACCTGGCACTGATCGGGATTGTCCTCCGGGGCGCGGCGTTCGTCTTCAGGGCGTACGAGACGCCGCGGCCCGATGGATCGTCGGGCTCGCGGTGGGGGCACGTCTTCGGGATCGCCTCGGTGGTCACGCCGATGCTGCTGGGGGTCGTGTTCGGCGTGGTGACCGAGGGGGGCGTCCGGATCGATGAGGCAGGCACGGTCACGCTACGGTCAGGGCCGCACTGGCTCACGCCTTACGCGGCCGGATGCGGGATGCTGGCGCTCTCGAGCTGCGCGTACCTAGCCGCGGTCTACCTGACGGTTGAGACGACCGGCGAACTGCGCGAGGACTTCCGCACCCGGGCGATCGTCGCCGGGACCTCGACCGCGGCCCTGGCCATCGGGGTACTGGCGCTCGCCTGGAGCGAGGCCAACTGGTTCTTCCGCCAGATGATCTCGCTCCGGTCGATGCCGGTGCTCGTGGCGGGACTGGCGTGTTTCGCCGGGTCGGCGTGGGCGGTCTTCGGGCGTCGGTATCGCGCGAGCCGGTATCTCGCGGCTGGCGAGATTATCTTCCTCCTGCTGGGATGGGGGCTGGCCCAACGCCCGTATCTGGTCTACCCTGACATGACCCTGCAACGTGCCGCCGCCCCGGCCCCGACGATCGCCTTCCTGCTCGGGTCGCTACCGGTCGGCCTGATCGTCCTGCTTCCCTCGCTCTGGCTGCTGTTCCGGGTCTTCAAGGCGACGCCCCGGGCCGCCGATTGATCCCGATCGACAGGCGGAGATCCGGCGGCGAGCCGTCGGTCGCCTTGCCTCCGGAGGTCCCTCGCATGCCGTATCTCGGGCGTTTTGCTCCGATCGCGTCGATGATCCTGGCTCTGGCCTCGCCCATCGCGACGGCCGGGGTGGAACTTGGGGCACCGTTCGGCGACCACATGGTGATCCAGCGCGATCGGACGATCCCAATCTGGGGCCGCTCCGACCCGGGTTCCGAGGTCGAGACTCGACTCGGCCCGCGCAGGGGGACGGCAAAGGCCGATGCCGACGGCCGATGGATGGTCCGGATGGAGCCGCTCCCGGCCGGCGGACCGTTCGAGCTATCGGCCGGCTCGGGCGGGTCGAAGGCCGAGGCCCGCGACGTGATGATCGGAGACGTCTGGCTCTGCTCGGGCCAGTCGAACATGGCGATGACCCTCGCCGAGTGCGACGGCGGGCCCGAGGCCGCGGACGCCGCCAGCCGAACGAAGCACCTCCGGCTGGCCTCGGTGGGTCGTCGGGCGAGCGCAAAGCCCGAATCGACCGGCGAGATCAGGTGGCGAATCGCGTCGCCGAAATCCGCCCGGTCGTTCTCGGGCGTCGGCTTCTTCTTCGGCGCCCGGCTTCTGGAAGACCCTGCGCTGAAGGACGTCCCGATCGGCCTGATCGACGCCTCGTTCGGCGGGACGATGTGCGAGGCATGGACACCGAAGGAAGCCCTGGGCGGCTTCGCGCCGGCCGACCTCAGGCTCTCGATGTTCGGCATCGCACCATCAACGCTTTACAATGGGATGATCGCCCCGCTCGGCCGGGGCCCGATCCGCGGAGCGGTCTGGTATCAGGGCGAGGGGAACGCCGACCGCCCGGCGATCTATCCGAAGCTGTTGCAGGCCCTGATCGGCTCGTGGCGGGAGCGGTTCGAGACGCCCGAGATGCCGTTCATCGTGATCCAGCTCCCCGACTACGCGGCGGGCTCGGGCGGGCTCTCGTGGGCCTGGCTCCGAGAGGCGCAGGCGAAGGCCGTCCGCGAGACGCCCCACACCGCGCTCGCGGTCGGCATCCAGACGAACGACGGCTTCGATCTGCATCCCCGCGCCAAGCGCGAGATCGGCCAGCGCGCGGCCCTGCTGGCGCTTCGTGATTCCTACGGTCGCAAGGGCGTCGCGAACGGGCCGATCTTCGAAAAGGCGACGCCCGAGGGCCATTCGCTCCGGGTCGCGTTTCAAACGAGCGGCGACGGCCTGGCGACGCGCGACGGCGGCCCGGTGCGCGGGTTCGCGGTGGCCGGGACCGACGGCCGATATTTCTATGCCGATGCGACGATCGACGGCGACTCGGTCGTCCTGAGGAGTGAGCAGGTGCCCGCGCCAGCGACGGTCCGATACGCCTGGGCTGGTGCGCCCGAGGCGAACCTGGTCGGGCGATCGGGACTCCCGGCCGAGCCGTTCCGGACCGACACGCTCACGCCGCCGGATGTCGACGTCCAGCGCCGGCCGGTCGAGCGTCAGATCCAGACGCGCCATTATGAGGCGACGATCGACGGCCGGGGATCGGTGACGAGCCTCGGGATCGGCGGCCGGCAATTCGTCTCGAACGAGCTGGGGATGTCGGGCGGGACGTGCGTCCCCGGATGGTTCGGCCCTCGCCAGTTGAGCAACATCCGCGAGCCCGGCCCCGGCCTGGTATCTTGCTCGGACTACGAGGTCGACCTGCTCCTGAACTTCGGCGAGGACCGGATGGAGTGGACCGTCACCAATCGAAGCAAGGACGAGGTCCATTTTAGGATCTCGCTCTCGCCGAGGGTGAAGGTCGGCCCGCGCGACGCCTCCGGCCGGATCGAGGTGAGCCGAGACAACTCGCGACTGATCGTCACCAGCGCCGAGGCGAAGACCGACCCGGACGGCAGCCAACGCCTGGAGGCGTCCGTGGGCGGGCATTCGTCGAAGAAGCTGATGCTGACGATCGAGGACGGTTCGCGGGCCTCGCGTTGAGGCCGCGTTTGATAGGGATATCCAGGAGACGAACATGCCCGGGACGACCGACGGATTCCTCGCGATCTTCGACCACGACGGGGTGCTGGTGGACTCACTGGAGCCGCACCAGCGGGCGTGGGTCGAGCTGGGTCGTCGGACCGGACTGGCGTTCACGCCGGAGCTGATCCACGAGACGTTCGGGATGACCAACCCGACGATCTTCCGCCGGCTGCTCGGCGACACGATCACTGCCGAACAGATCGCCCAGTATTCGGATCTGAAGGAGGTCTGCTATCGAGATGCGGCGAGGGGAAGCCTCCACCTGATGGCGGGCGTCCGCGAGGTCCTTGATGCGCTGACCGAGCGAGGGGTAAAGCTGGCGATCGGGTCGAGCGGGGTCCGGCCGAACCTCGAATTGACGGTTGAGGAATGCGGTCTATCGGGCCGGTTCGCCGCGATCGCCTCGCTGGAGGACATCACCCACGGCAAGCCGGATCCCGAGGTCTTCCTCGTCGCGGCGGCGAAGGTGGGCGTGGAGCCGTCGCGATCGGTCGTCTTCGAGGACGCGGCGGTCGGCATCCAGGCGGCAAAAGCGGCCGGGATGTATGCCGTCGGCCTGACGACCACCCGCCCCGCCGCCGATCTTTGGGAGGCCGGAGCCGACGAGGTGGTCGAAAACCTCGTCGGGTATGATATCGATGGGTTGCTGGGAAGGCTCAAAGCCTGCTCGTCGAAATAGTGTTCGCCCCTCACTCCGCCGCGTATCGATACCGGAACCGGCCCTCAGGGGCGACGTCGCCGCTCGTGTAGACGTCCATCAGGTGCCCGGGATGTTGGAGGTTGTCGGCCCACTGGAAATCGATCGTGAACCGGCCGGGCGCCAGCCCGAGCGACTCCCTCGGGATCGATAGGTGCAGGTTCCGACCATCGACCCGGTACGTCACCTTCCCCACCCGCTCCCATTGCCATCCGCCCGTGTTCTTCTCCAGCCAGGACGTGCCGTCGGCGTCGATCCATCGGTTCACGATGTAGTCGATGCCCTCCCAGCCTGTCTTGGGGTTCGCGTCAGCGTCGATGAGAAGCCACATCCAGTTCGGATCGGTCGGCTTCGTGATCGGGCCCCGCGCCTGGGCGAGGAAGTAGACCCGATCCGGATCGCGGGCGATCTTCATCGTCGCCAGGTCGTTCCGTCCGCTCGTCTCCCGGTAGTGCAGGCCGCCGGCCCCGGCGAAATCGCGCGGGGTCGTCTCGCCGAGGCCGTCCTCGTACGTCGGCGCGACGCCCTCCCATTGCGTGAAATCGCCGTCGATTTGGATCGTCCGGGGCGCGGAGGCTTTCGGGATCGGTCCAACGCCTTTGTAGCGCCGGACGTTCGCCACGAGCTGGTAATAGTAGTTGTCGCCGTGGCCGCCCTTCATCGGCTCGGTGTCGCGGCTGTATTGCTGGTCGTACTGGTCGACGAAAAGGATCGGGCCCTCGGGTTTTCCCCATCGCCCGGCGATCCATTCGTTCCAGCCCGTCACCATCACGAAGGGCGGGTCGAGGTCGAAGGCGCGGCCCCATTGCTCCTGGAAGTTTAGGCCCCAGTTCACCGAGTCGGGCGCGGGGTCCATCGCGCCCCGGCGAAAGCTCCGCCCTCTCGCCTCGCCGGAGCTCATGTTCGTCACCTGGCCGTCGCGGACGCGCAGGTTCTGCGCCACCGAGACGTTCACCTGCTCGGGGCGGTGCGGGTCGGTCCGGTAGCCGTAGTGCTGGGGATAGGTTGCCTCCCAGTGCCAGGCGAACGGCGTGTTCTCCTGCGTGAACGGCCAGTGGGCCCGCCTCAGCGTGAAGAACTGACGGACGTCGTCGCTCGCCTCCTTCGGGTCGCACATCAAAAGCGGCTTGCCCTCCCAGAGGAACCACAAATCGCGGAACTTCCCGGGCTGGTAGAGGTCGCGATAGAGCCGATCGGCCGTCTCGCCGGCCTTCGTGTTGACCATGAACGCGATCCCCGGCGTCTTTCCGCCCGATTTACGGACCTCCTCGAAGACCGTGCAGAGGGCCTGGTAGACGTCGGGATAGGTCACGGCGTTGGTCGTGTCGAAGATCAGGACGTCAATCCCGGCCGCCGCCAGGAGCTGCGCATGACGCCGCAAAACCCACGGATCCGCGGACTTGTAATAGCCGTAGAGCGGTTCCGACCAGTAGTGATACATCCCGACCGGACCCCAGAGCGGCGATTCGGGGTGCTTCAGGGCGTCGGGCTGCGTCGCGAGGATCTTCGCGACGTCGTACGGCCCACTTCCGGCCGGAGGCTTGCCGTTCGAGTTGTCGTGCCAGAGGAAGTAGAAGAGCCCGACCGTCCGGTTCGTTCTAGGCTTGTGGATGCCCCGGTCGCCGGTCATCGGCAGCGATCGGCCGAGGGCGTCCGTCGCCGGCCAGGGGACCGGCGGCACCGGCTCCGAAGCGGTCGCGGTCGTCAGCATGCACGCCATCGTCAGGACCATCCCCGGGCCCATCCTCGGTGCCCATCGGCCGCGATCGATCATGGTCGCCTCGTCTCAGGTGGGAACGTCGCCCGTAGCAGTACGCGTTGGAATGTCGCACAATCTTAATAGGGAGACGACCCCGAATCTGCGCCGGGGCGTCTCGCGAAACCTTCCGCCGGGAACGTGGTTGAATCCCCAGACGACACCCAGCCGGACCGCGCCCAAGGGCCCGTCCGGATCGAGAGCGTGGGAGGGATCATGATGAATCGACAGGATGGGGCACGACCCGCAACCCTCGGGATGTTCGCCCTGGCGATCGCCGGGCTGATCGGCCTGGCACCGGCTTCGCAGGCCGGCGAGAAGCCGGAGCTGACGCCGAAAGAGGCGGCCGAGCTGTTCCAGGCGCTCCGGCAGGTGAGGGAGTCGGTCGCGACCGATCAGAAACGGGCTCCGCAACCGGTCGAGGTGAAGGTCCATCGACCGGCGCGGACGGTCACTCTGCCAACCATGACGCCATCCGAACTGGATCGGCTTGTGGCCCAGTACCTGACGAAAAACGACCCGAAGGTAGATCCCGCTCCGATCACAACCGACGTCGAGTTTGTCCGCCGGGTGTACTTCGACCTGATCGGCCAGCCGCCGACGGTCGAGCAGTTCGTGGGCTTCCTGCGTGATCGGTCGTCCGACAAGCGGACCCGACTGATCGACCGGTTGCTGTCCAATCCCGGCTGGTCGAGGAACTGGGCCCGATACTGGCGGGACGTCATCAAGTTTCACGCGACCAACGAGAACTATGGCCAGATCCGGTTCGACATGTTGGAGGAGTGGCTCGCCGGTCAGCTCAAGGCCAATCGGCCCTGGGACGAGATTGTCCGCGCCATGATCACCGCGACCGGCCGGAACGACGAGCCGGGCCCGGTCCCATTCCCGCTCGCCTATGCCGCGCAACCTGTTGAGATGGCCGGCGAGGTCTCCCGGATCTTCCTCGGCGTGCAGATCCAGTGCGCCCAGTGCCACGACCACAAGACAGACTCCTGGAAGCGTGAGCAATTCCACGAATTCGCCGCGTTCTTCGCGGGCGAGCGGCTCCGGCGGGTCGAGAAGGGCGGAATGGGCAAGCCGGCCGTCTTCGCCATCGAACCCCAGCGCCAGGCTCGGTACACGATGCCCGACATGCAGACTCCGACAAAACAGATCCCGATGCCGCCCCGCTTCTTCCTGACCGCGGCCGGGTCGAAGGCGGCCGACCCTGCGCTACCGGTGGACCTCTCGCCTGAGCAGCGTCGAGAACTGATCGCTTCGTACATCACCGGCCAGGATAATCCCTGGTTCGCTCGGGCCTTCGTCAACCGGACGTGGTACGCGCTGATGGGTGAGGCGTTTTACGAGCCGATCGACGACATGGGCCCCGAGCGTACCGCCCGGGCCGCGGAGGTGCTCATCCCCCTGGCCGACCAGTGGCAGCGTGGCGGCTACGACATCCGATGGCTGTATCGGACCATCCTGAACACCCAGGCCTACCAGCGCCGGGTGCGGTCGACGGCCAATTCCGCGGGCCGAACAGCATTCGCCGCGGGATGCCCAAGCCGGCTCCGATCCGACCAGATCTTCACCTCGCTCCAGCAGGCGCTCGGTCTACCGTCCGACGACGAAGCAGCGGCCAGCCCGGCCGACAGCCAGGGCAAAAAGACCACGGAAAAGAAGGCTGCGGGAAAGAAGGCTGCGGCAAAGAAGGCCGTCGCGGCGGCCGGACTGCCGGCTCCCGCGAAGAAGGGCGCTGGACCGCGCCAGGGCGGACTTCGAGCGGCCTTCGACCGGCTCTTCGGAGTGGATCCGTCGCTCTCGAACGACGAGATCCTCGGGACAATCCCCCAGGCCCTCTTCATGATGAATGGCCCGCTCATCAATAGCCGGGTCTCGGCCCGACCAGGGAACGTGCTCGGCCAGATCCTGGCATCCAGCCCGAACGACCGCGCTGCCCTGGAGGTCCTCTACCTGCGAATCCTCTCGCGCCAGCCGACCGCCCGAGAGGTCGAGGTCTGCGGCCGATACATCCAGGCCGTCGGCGACCGTGGCGAGGCGTTCGAGGACATCTACTGGTCGCTGATCAACTCAACCGAATTCGCCACCCGGCGATGATGCGGCGCCGTCGAACCCATCTGGTTTCATTCCGGGATCATCCATACGAGATCGGGAGGGCAGGTTCATGAGCGCGGATCGCGAGCTGGTTCAGGTGGCGATGAGCGGCGAGGGGATCATCGGCCGCCGGCATTTCCTGCGACGGATCGGCCTGGGTGCGGCCGGGCTGGCGGCCTCGGGAGCCCTCCCGGTGAGCTTCACCGACTGGATGGCGCTCCAGGCGGCCGAGATCCGGAAGAATCACCGGGCCTGCATCCTCCTCTGGATGTCGGGTGGACCGAGCCAGATCGAGACCTTCGACCCCAAGCCGGGGACGGAGCACGGCGGTGAGACCAAGGCCATCGCCACCTCGGTCCCCGGGATCTCGATCGCGGAGGGATGGGTCCAGACGGCCAAGGTGATGAACGAGATCACCCTGATCCGTTCGATGACCAACAAGGAGGGGAACCACCAGCGAGCCACATATCAACTCCACACCGGGTACGTCCCATCGGCGACGATCAAGCACCCGAGCCTGGGTTGCTCGGTCGCGAATGAGCTGAACGGAAGCCAGTTCGACCTCCCACACATCGTCAGCATCGGCGGTCCGACGATCGGCGCCGGCTTCCTGGGAGCGGCGCTTGAGCCGTTCCTCGTCCAGAACCCTGAGAAGCCGCCCGAGAACACCGAGCCTCGCGTCCCGGTCGGCAGGTTCCGCCGCCGACTCAAGCTGCTCGACCACCTGGAGAGCGCGGGCTTCGAGAAGGTCGGGGGTTACGATCGCGTCCAGGACCACCGGGCGCTCTACTCGCAGACCTCGAAGATGATCCTCTCGCCACAGATGCGGGCCTTCAACCTGAGCGACGAATCCGAGGCCATCCGCTCGGCCTACGGCAAGAACGCGTTCGGCCAGGGGTGCCTGCTCGCCCGTCGGCTGGTCCAGGCGGGCGTGACGTTCGTCGAGGTCCGCTCAGGCGGCTGGGATACCCACCAGCAGAGCCACGAGAAGGTCGGCAAGCTGGCCTCCACCGTCGATCCGGCCTTCGCGACGCTGATCGGCGACCTCAAGGCCCACGGAATGCTCGAGAGTACGCTGGTCGTCTGGATGGGCGAGTTCGGTCGGACCCCGAAGATCAACCCCAACGCCGGTCGCGACCACTTCCCCCGGGCCTTCAACGTCGCCCTCGCCGGCGGCGGGGTCAAGGGCGGCCACGTCATCGGCCGGACGACCCCCGACGCGATGGACGTCATGGATCGACCCGTCACCGTCCCCGATCTGCTCGCCTCCATCTGCCACTCCCTCAAGGTCGACCCCAAGAAGGAGGTCATGACCCCCGTCGGCCGACCCATCAAGGTCGTCGACGGCGGAAACCCGGTACGCGAACTGTTCGTCTGACGGAGTCCTTCTCGTCCTTGAGTCGCTGGTGCCTGGAGTCCCTGGTCGCTCTCCGCTTCCCGGCCGTTGAGTCCGTCGACCGACGGCCGATCGCCTGTACAATAGGAAACAGCGGCGACTCTGGCTCGGCTCCAACGACCAACGACTCATGACCCACTTCGTGCTCTGCTGTACCTCCTGGGGCAGCACCCGATGTCTTTGGAATGCTACCTGGACCAGTGGGCATCCATGCTCTCTCCCAACAAGCGAAATAGCAGCCCATGTACTTTCCAGCTTAACAGCATTCA
>DAIDJI010000025.1 GCA_027451455.1 Planctomycetales bacterium
GCGCACCGGCCCCGCCGATCGGGCGGGCCGATCGCTCGGCACCTCTGCCCGCCTCGTTCGCCCAGCAACGCCTCTGGTTCCTCGACCAGTTGCAGCCAGGCGCCTCCGCCTATAACGTCCCGATCGCGGTTCGCCTTGACGGCAAGCTCGACGCCGAGGCCCTCCGCCGCGCCCTCGAAGAGGTCATCCGCCGACACGAAATCCTTCGCACCACCTTCGTCGACGACGGTGGCATCCCCCAGCAGGTCATCGGCGATCCGAGTGTCCTCGAACTGCCCCTGGATGACCTCTCCGCGCTCACCGACGCGGACGAGGCGACCGCCCTCGCCATGGCGAGCGTTCTGAAAGAAGCCGCCCGACCGTTCGACCTGGCGCGTGGGCCGCTCGTGCGAGCGAGACTGATCCGTCTCAACGAGGAGCGGCACATCGTCCAGGTGACGATGCACCACATCGTTTCCGATGGATGGTCGCTGGGCGTCCTCATCCGAGAGGTCTCGGCGCTCTACGAGGCGTTCCGGGCCGGCGAGCCCTCGCCGTTACCTGAGCCCTCGATCCAGTACGCCGACTTTGCGGTCTGGCAGCGGGATTGGCTCCGGGGCGACGTGCTCGAACAGCAACTCGCTTACTGGAAAGAGCAGCTTGCCGGGATCACGCCACTGGAACTGCCGACCGACCGGCCGCGTCCTGCACTCCTTTCCGGCCGGGGCGGCGAGCGGACGGTCACCCTCCCGCACGCGGTGATCGAGGCCCTCCGTCCGATCGCCCGCCAGGAGGGTGCAACCCTCTACATGGCCCTGCTGACCGCCTTCCAGGCCCTCTTGCACCGCTACTCCGGCCAGGACGATATCGCCGTTGGCTCGCCGGTGGCAGGACGATCCCGATCCGAGACCGAGAACCTGATCGGTTTCTTCGTCAACACGCTCGTCCTGCGCGGTGACCTCGGCGGCGATCCGGGCTTCCGCGAACTACTCCGCCGGACCCGACGAGCCGCCATCGACGCCTACGCTCATCAGGACCTCCCCTTCGAACGACTCGTCACGGCGCTTCATCCGGATCGAGAGTCGGGGCGGTCGCCACTCTTCCAGGTGATGTTCGCCCTTCAAAATGCCCCGCTGCCAGCCCTCAGATCGTCCGAGCTGGAGCTCACTCCGCTTCAGGCGCCCAGCGGGACGGCGAAGTTCGACCTGACCCTCTCGGCGATGGAATGGCCCGAGGGGTTGGTCCTGTCGATGGAGTACAGCACCGACCTGTTCGACGCGACGACCGTCGACCGGATGCTGGCCCACTTCCGTATCCTGATCGAGGCCGCGACGGCCGAGCCCGATCGGCCGATCGGCTCCCTGCCGATGCTGACCGAGGAGGAACGCCGGCAAGTCCTCGCCGGCTGGGGCGCCGGTGAGACCGATGACGGCTGGGGCGCCGACGACCTCGACGACCTGATGGCGGACCTCGACGCGGCGGACCACGCCGACCTCGACGCCCTGCCCGAAGCAACCACCGGAGAGCGAGCGTTCGAGTCATGAGCAGCACGATCCGAGACGGGGCGGGCCTCGCGTCCGAGATCCCGGCCTGGCGGCTCGCGGAGACGGCCCGAAAGCCGGCTCCAAGGCCGAGGTGCGTCCACCGATGGTTCGAGACGCAGGCCGCCCGAACCCCCGACGCACCCGCCGTTGACGACGGCACCCATTCGCTCAACTACCGCCAGCTCAACGCCAGGGCCAACCAGATCGCGCGCCAGCTCCGCGACCTTGGAGTCGGCCCCGAGGTCCTCGTCGGCCTTTACCTTCACCGCTCGGTCGACCTGCTCGTCGCGCTCCTCGGAATCCTGAAGGCCGGCGGCGCCTATGTCCCGCTCGACCCGGCCTACCCGACCGACCGCCTCGCGATGATGCTCGATGACGCCCGCCCCGCGGTCGTCGTCACCGAGGATTCCCTCCGCGAGACCCTGCCCGCCACCGACTCCGCTTGCCTCGTCATCGACGGCAACCCTCCCACCTCGGCCTCCATCCCCGACGACAACCTACCCGCCGGCGCCACCCCGGCGAACCTGGCTTATGTGATCTATACCTCGGGCTCGACGGGCAAGCCCAAGGGCGTGGAAATCCCCCACGCGGCCCTGGCGAATCTCCTGGCCTCGATGCGGACGATTCTCGGAATGGCGCCCGATGACGCTCTGCTGGCCCTGACGACGCTCTCCTTCGACATCGCCGCCCTGGAATTACTCCTGCCCCTGGTATCCGGTGCCCGAGTGGAACTGGTCGATCGCGAGACCGCGGCGGATGCCAGCGGGCTCATGGAGCGGCTCAGGGACGCCGAGATCCGCTTCGTACAGGCGACGCCGGCGACCTGGCGGATGCTGCTGGACGCGGGATGGCGAGGCAAGGCTGGCCTTACGATGCTCTGCGGCGGCGAGGCGATGCCAAGGGCGCTGGCCGACCGGCTCCTGGACAGGGGTGGTACGCTGTGGAACGTCTACGGCCCGACCGAAACAACGATCTGGTCGAGCGCCTGGCGGGTCGAGCCGGGCGACGGGCCGATCTCCATCGGAAGGCCCATCGCGAACACGCAACTTTACGTCCTGAATCCCGCGCTCGAGCCGGTCCCTCCCGGCGTGACGGGCGAGCTGTATATCGGCGGAGTGGGCCTGGCCCGCGGCTACCGTGGCCGTCCTGCGCTCACCGCCGAGCGATTCGTCCCCGATCCCTTCGCCCGCCGTCCCGGCGCGCGACTCTACCGGACGGGCGACCTCGCCCGATGGCGGCCCGATGGCACGCTCGAATGCCTCGGCCGGGTCGATCATCAGGTCAAGATCCGCGGCTTCCGCATCGAGCTTGGCGAGATTGAATCGGCACTCTCGGCGCACCCGGCGGTCCGGCAGGCCGTTGTCGTCACGCGAGAATTCGCTCCCGACGATTTCCGCCTGGTCGCCTACCTGACCGCCCACGAGGACGCTCCGGCCGTTGCCGAACTCCGCCGTCATTTGAAAACGCTCTTGCCCGACTACATGGTTCCATCGGTCTTTGTAACGCTCGAATCGATCCCGAAGACGCCCAACGGCAAGGTCGATCGGGCCTCGCTCCCCGCGCCTGAGGGCGGCCGATCGGCGTCGGTCGCGTTCGTCGCCCCTCGAACGCCGATCGAGGAGTTGCTGGCGGGCGTCTGGTCGTCGGTGCTGGGCGTCGAGCGAGTCGGGGCGTTCGACAACTTCTTCGATCTCGGCGGCCACTCGCTACTGGCGACCCAGGTGGCCTCTCGACTCCGCGACGCGATCGGCCTGGACCTCCCGCTCCGCGAGTTCTTCGGCGACCCGACGATCGCGGGAGTCGCGCGCCGGATTGAGGAGCGCACTCGCGCCGAGGCCGGTCTGGAAGCGCCTCCGCTCGTCCCGGTCGCGTCCAACGGCCCGGTCCCGACCTCGTTCTCGCAGCAGGCTCTCTGGTTCCTCGACCAGCTTTCGCCAGGGCAAGCGACGTTCAATATCACGCTCGCTGGAAGGGTCCGCGGCCCGCTCGATTGCGACCTTCTGGCCCGATGCTTCGCCGAGATCATCCGACGGCACGGGACGCTCCGGACCACCTTCGCGAGCGTCGACGGCGAACCGGTCCAGATCGTCGCCGACGCGATCGACCTGCCGATCACGACGACCGACCTTCGCGCCCTCGACCCCTCGACACGCGAGACGGAGGCGCGCCGGTTGGCCATCCAGGAGGCGCGCCGACCGTTCGACCTGGCCCGCGGCCCGCTGGCGCGCGTGCACCTTGTCGCGATCTCCGACGACGACCATGCCGTTCTTTTGACGATGCACCACATCATCGGCGACGGCTGGTCGCTTGGTGTCGCAGCGCACGAACTGGCGACTCTCTACGAGGCGTACCGACGCGGTGAGTCCTCGCCGCTGGAACCCCTGCCCATTCAGTACACCGACTATTCGCGGTGGCAACATCGCCTGCTCGATGGCGACCGGCTGAATCGGCTGGTCGACTACTGGACGAGGCAACTCTCGGGCGTTTCGCCGCTGGAACTGCCGACCGACCGGCCTCGCCCACCGATCCGGACCAGCCGCGGCGACTTCCTCCCGTTCTCGATTCCGGATGAGGTGGCCGCCCAGCTTCGCGATCTTGGCCGGCGCGCTGGTGCCACGCCGTTCATGGTCCTGCTTGCTGCGTTCCAGGCGATGCTGCACCGCTACTCGGGCCAGGATGACATCGTCGTCGGCTCGCCGATCGCGAATCGCAACCGGTCGGAGGTCGAGGGCCTGATCGGTTACTTCGTCAACATGCTCGCGCTCCGTACCGACCTCTCAGGCGACCCGAGCTTCCTGGCTCTGGTCCGCCGGGTGCGCGAGGTCGCCCTGGCCGCCTACGAGCACCAGGACCTCCCGCTCGAGAAGGTCGTTGAGGCGATCCGCCCTCCTCGCGACCCGAGCCGAACGCCGCTCTTTCAGGTAATGTTCGTCCTCCAGAACAACCAGATCCCCGGGTTGACACATTCCGAGCTGACCGTCGGCCCCCTCGACCTCGACGAGGGGACAGGCACCGCCAAGTTCGACCTGACCGTCTCGATGGCCGAGGCCGGAACGGGGATGGTCGGCGGTTTCGAGTTCAATACCGACCTCTTCGATCGATCGACGATCGAACGAATGATCGATCACTTCCGCGTTTTGCTCGCGGGGATTGCCACGGACCCCGACCGCCGGATCTCGGCCCTCCCGATGGTCGACGAGACCGAGCGAGCGCGGCTTGTCGCCCTGGGTGCAGGCCCTCGGGTCGAGATCGATCCGACCGCCTGCGTCCACCGCCTGATCGAGGCCCAGGCCGCGCGAACGCCCGACGCGGTCGCCGTCGAGGCAGGCGATCGCCTGATGACCTATCGCGCGTTGAACGAGCGAGCCAATCAGCTTGCCCGCGAGCTGAAGGTCCGGGGGATCGGCCCCGATCGTCTGGTCGGCGTCGGCCTGCTCCGTTCGACCGACCTCGCCGTCGCGCTGCTGGCCACGCTCAAGGCCGGCGGCGCCTTCGTCCCGCTCGATCCCGACTACCCGACCGATCGCCTCGCCGCGATGCTCGAGGACTCCCGCGCCGGCATCCTGCTCACACAGGAGGCCCTCGCCGATCGATGGCCGTCGACGGACGCCGATCTCCTCCGCCTCGACGTCGACCGAGCCTCCATCGACCGTCATCCGACCGGCAACCTCGACGACGGCCCGACCCCCGACGAGGCCGCGTACGTCATTTACACCTCCGGCTCGACCGGCGAGCCGAGAGGCGTGGTTGTCCGGCACGGCGGACTCCTCCACCATAATCTCGCGGTCGCCTCGTCGTTCGGCATCGGACCCGAGGACCGCATTCTGCAGTTCTCGTCGCTCAGCTTCGACATCGCGATCGAGGAGCTCTTTCCCGCCTGGATCCAGGGGGCCTCGGTCGTCTTCCGCGACGAGGGACCCTTGCCAGGTCCCTCCGAATTCGCGGCCGATGTCGAGGCGCGTCGGATCACGGTCCTCGACCTGCCGACCGTCTTCTGGCACGCCTGGGTCGAGGGCCTGGCGACCATCGGCGGGATGCTCCCGAGCTCACTCCGCCTGGTGGTCGTCGGAGGCGAGAAAGCTTCGGCCCGCCGATTTGCCGACTGGTCCGCGATCGGCGGCGATCGGGTGCGTTGGATCAACACGTACGGTCCAACCGAGGCGACCGTCGTGGCGACCTTGTTCGAGCCCAATCCCGGCTCAGCGCCCGCCGAGATGCCGATCGGCCGCCCGATCGTCGGAACGCGGATCTACCTCCTCGACCGGCACCTGGAGCCCGTTCCCCAGGGCCTCCCGGGCGAGCTCTATATTGGCGGCGAGGGCGTGGCCCGCGGCTACCTGCGCCGACCCTCGCAAACGGCCGATCGATTCCTTCCCGACCCCTTCGCCGAACGCACCGGCGCCCGGATGTTTCGGACCGGCGACCGCGCTCGGTGGCGGCCCGATGGCCAGCTCGAATTTCTCGGACGCCTGGATCATCAGGTGAAGATCCGCGGATTCCGGGTCGAGCCGGGCGAGATCGAGTCCGTCCTGCGCCGGCATCCGACGGTCGGCGACGCCATCGTCGTCGCCCGAGAGATCCCCGGCGGCGGCCGTCGCCTGGCCGCCTACGTCGTCCCAAGGGCATCGACCGTGCCCGATGCCGAGGACCTCCGCCGATGGGTTCGCTCGGCGCTCCCGGATTACATGGTCCCCTCGGCGATCGCAACACTCGACGCCTGGCCGCTCTCGCCCAACGGTAAGATCGACCGCCGGGCTCTGCCCGATCCCGGCCCTCTCGCGACCGGGCCGGACGCCGGGTATGTTGCGCCCCGGACCCCGATCGAGGAGACCATGGCGAGAGTCTGGGCCGAGGTGATGGAGCGGGATCGCGTCGGCATTCACGACAACTTCTTCGACCTCGGCGGCCACTCGTTGCAGTCGGTCCAGCTTGTCTCGCGGCTCTCGGCCGCGCTCGGGCGGCCGATCCAGGTCAAGACAGTCTTCCAGGCCCCGACGATCGCCGAGATGGCGGCGATCCTCGAGCGCGAGCCGAACGCTCAGGCCGGGCCCGACGTGGCGACGCTCGCGCGCTGGCTGCTCGATGCGCCGGCACCCGATCTGCCTGAACACGTTGCGATCGAGGGTCGGCCGTTCGACTCGCTCTTTGCCTCGGGCGAGCTGGCGGCGGTCGACGCGGTCGCGATCAGCTATTTCCCGGCGTCGCTCCTGCACGGCCTGGGCCTCGACCGCGAGACCATCACCCGCGACTGGTGCCGCGATCGTCCGGTGATCGCCGACGTCCGTCAGGCCCCCATGGGGCGGATCGCGACGATCCTGATCCCTCGTTTTGAGGACCAGCTCTACCTCGACCGCGCCGACCTGCTCGCCCGGCTTGTCGACGCGGTCCGCCTGGCCGGCTCGATTGGGGCGAGCACGGTCTCGCTCACCGGCCTGCTCCCCTCGGCGAGCGACTACGGTCGGGACCTGGTCTCGGCCCTCGACGGACGCGGTCTCCCCCGGATCACAACCGGCCACGCGACCACAACCTCGGCCGTCGTCCTGGCGATCCGCCGGGCGCTTGAGGAGGCCGGGCGCGACCTGGCCGGCGAGCACGTCGGGTTCGTGGGCGTCGGCTCGGTCGGCGTCTCCACGCTTCGCCTGATGCTCTCGTGCCTACCGCACTCACCGAGGCTGACCCTCTGCGACGTCTTCGCTCGACGTCCCGCCCTCGAATCGCTCCGACGAGAGCTGGCCGAGGAGCTTGGCTATCGCGGAGAAGTCCGAATCCTCGCCTCAGGACACGAGGTCCCCGACGAAATGTACGAGGCGAGCCTGATCGTCGGCGCGACGAATGTCGCCGAGATCCTCGACATCGACCGCGTCGCGCCCGGAACGATCGTGGTCGACGACTCGGCACCGCACGTCTTCCGCCCGGATGCGGCGTTCCGTCGGCTGGAGGAGCGGGGCGATATCCTGGTGACCGAGGGCGGACTGCTCCAGGCGCCCGAGCCGCTCCCCGTGCTCGCGTATCTCCCGGACGGACTCGAGCCCTGGCTCCGAGCCGGGCTCCTTCAGCTCGTGGCGCGGACCGACCCGGGGCTGATCACCGGCTGTGTCCTCTCGGGCCTGCTCTCCGCCCGGTTCGAGCACCTGACTCCGACGATCGGCCTCGTCGACCGGCGGACGGCCCTCGACCACTACGAGACCCTCGACGCAATGGGCTTCCGGTCACCTGACCTTCAGCTTGGCGGGACGCCGATCGACCCGGCGGCGATCGCCGGGTTCCGGTCGCGGTTTGGCCGCGGACTGGCCGACGACGGGAGCGACCGACGATGGGGCTGATCGACTTTCTGGTCCGCGCCTCACGGGGCGCGATCGTGCTGTCGACCCTCGCGGGCCTGACCGCCGGCATTGCCGGGGTCGGTCTGATCGCGATGATCCAGCGCGAGCTTGCGGGGGCCGGCGGTCCGACCTTCGGCGAGGCGAGGGCGTGGGCCTTTTTCGTGGGACTCTGTGCCCTGGCGGCGATCCTGCGTGTGGTGGCCCAGCTCGCGATGATCCGCCTGGCGCAGGGGTCGGTCGCCGGGCTGGGAGTTCACCTGGTCCGCCGGACGCTGGGCCTTCCGCTTCGTGCCTTCGAGGCGATCGATTCGTCGGCCCTGCTCGCTGCGCTGACGGAGGATATCGCGATCCTCGCCGGTGCGTTGGTCGGGCTACCGCACCTCTGCATCAACATCCCGATCGTGGTCGCCTGCTTCGCCTACGTGGGGTGGCTCTCGCCTCCGGTCTTCGTGGCCGGGGTGATCTTCGCCGCGGCAGCGATCGCAACCTATGTCGCGATCTCATCGAGCGGCCTCCGCGGCCTGCGCCGGGCGAGGGCGAGGCAGGACGCGGTCGTCGGCCACTTCCGGACGGCAATCGGCGGGTTCCGCGAGCTGAAACAGCACGGCGGGCGGCGACGGGCGTTCCTCGACGGTTCTCTCGCGCCCGATGTCGCCACCGCGCGCGACGAGACCATCGCAGCCCTCGGCCGATTCGCGATCGCCGATGGTTGGAGTCAGCTTGCGTTCTTTGGCTTCATCGGCTTCCTGCTTTTCGGGCTGCCGAGCATCACGACAATCGATCGCCCGACCCAGGTCTCGACGGTCCTGATCGTGCTCTACCTGATGAGCCCCCTCGATGTAATTCTCAACTGGGTGCCGGTCCTGAGCCGCGCCCGGGCCTCGCTCTCCAAGATCGAGGCGATGCTCCCCGAGATCGAGCGCCGGGCCGAGGACCACCCGGGGCCGGTCGCCGGCTGGAACCTCAACACGATCGAATCGGTCGCTCTCGACGGCGCCACGTTCCACTACGACGACCCGTCCGAAGGCACTGGCTTCGCACTCGGCCCGCTCGAATTGTCGCTCCGCCGCGGAGAGATCGTCGTCCTGGCCGGCGGCAACGGAAGCGGCAAGACGACGCTGGTCAAGGTTCTCTCGGGCCTCTACCGGCCGGATTCGGGTGTGGTCCGGGTCGACGGCCGACCGGTCTCCGACGCCGAGGCCGAGGCGTACCGCCAGCTCTTCACGGTGGTCTTCGCCGATGGCCATCTCTTCGATGATTTAAGAGGGATCGCTCCCGAACCAATCGACGATCGCGCCCGAGACGGCCTGGAACGGCTCGACCTGGCGCACCTGGTCGCGGTCGAGTCCGAGCGGTTCTCAACGCTGGACCTCTCGCAGGGGCAGCGTCGGCGGCTGGCTCTGCTCTCGGCCTGGCTGGAGGACCGGCCGTTCTGCATTCTCGACGAGTGGGCCGCCAACCAGGATCCGGCCTTCAAGCAGGTCTTCTACGCCCGCCTACTGCCCGAAATGCGTGCCGCCGGCAAGGGCGTGCTGGTCATCAGCCACGACGAGGACTACTTCGACGCCGCCGACCGGGTCATCCGTCTCCGCGAGGGGCGAGTCCGAGACGAGACACCCACCGGCATCGGCGAGGTCTGGATCTAGTCTTCCCCGATTATTCCATGGTCGCTCTTCGATCGCTAATTCCTGTTAGATCCTCTTGAATCTTAAACTGTCAGCATCAGAACAAAGAGATAAATACAAAACAAGGCCCGCCCTCGCCTCTGAAGGGATGTACGGTTCATGAAGAAGCTCCTGCTGATGATCGCCCTGCTCTGGGGTGGTGGTGCCCTGGGCGTCTGGTACTGGAACGATGCGCACGCGCAGAAGATCAGCTATCGGACGGTCGCAGCGCGCAAGGGCGACCTGCGATCGACCATCAACGCGACCGGGACGATCGAGCCGGTCGAGGTGGTGGAGGTTGGTGCGCAGGTGCCGGGGCAGGTTCAGTCGTTTGGTGCCGATCTGGCTGACCCGAAGAAGACGATCAGCTACGGTTCGCAGGTTGAGCCGCGGACGGTCCTGGCGAAGCTCGACGATGCGCTCTACCGAACCCGCGTCGACCAGGCGCGAGGCCGGCTGGCAAAGGCCGAGGCCGACGTCCAGCAGGCCGAGGTCAAGCTCGGCCAGGCCGAGCGCGAGCGCGACCGGACGCAGAAGCTGCGCTCCCACGACACCAGAATCGTCCCCATCCAGGAGTACGACGCCGCGCTGACGAACTACGAATCAGCCCGCGCCACGCTCTCGGTCGCGCGTGCAGCGCTCGCCGTGGCAAGGGCCGACCTGGCCGAGGCTGAGGTCAACCTCGATTTCACGACGATCCGGTCGCCGGTTCGCGGCGTGATCCTCGACCGCCGGGTGAACCTCGGCCAGACCGTCGCCGCGGGGCCCGGCGTCCCGAGCCTCTTTCTGATCGCCCGAGACCTCCAGCGGCTGGAAATCTGGTCGTCGGTCAACGAGGCCGACATCGGCTCGATCCACCAGGGACAGCTCGTCCGGTTCAACGTCAGCTCACTCCCACGCGAGACCTTCGAGGGGAAGGTCTCGCAGATCCGACTCAACGCGAGCATGAATCAGAATGTCGTCACCTATACGGTGGTCGTCTCCGTGGACAACTCGAGCGGCAAGCTGCTCCCCTACCTGACGGCCCGTCTGACCTTCGAGGTCGAGGTCCGACGCAACGTGATGCTCGTCCCCAACGCCGCGATTCGATGGCAGCCGAGAGTTCAGAACGTGGTCCCCGAGGCGCGCGAGACCTACGCGATGAACCTCCGCCGCCGCGCCCCGGATCGATCCGACCCCTCCCGACCCGACCGCGACCTCCCCGACGAGCCCAGGGGCACGGTCTGGCTCCGCGAGAGCGACCTCGTCCGTCCCGTTGAGGTCCAGATCGGACTCTCTGACGGCGTCCTCACCGAGATCCGTGCCGATGGGCTCGATGAGGGAACGCAGGTGGTCGTCGGCGCCAGCAAGGTCGATTCGGATGCCGATGCCTCCTCGATCCTCACCTATACCCGAAGCGAGCCGGCGAAGAAGTAGATCGCAGAATCGGCTTGCTGTCTCACCGTCTCCATCTCCATGCCTCACTTCAAAATCCCTTGAATCCCTCGTGGGGAAATCGTAGGTTAAGTGAGGGAAAGGTCGCGAGTCATCGCGGCCGTCCCTCGTCGGTCGACCGGACGGACGTCCTTGAAGGCCGCCGGTCCGCCTGATCGAGAGTGCGAGAGCGGCCGGCTGGCCTCGCAATCCGAACACGCGGATACGGCCGTCATCCCTGTGCCGATTCCTCCGAGGCGCAGGACCGTCGTGCACCAAATCCCTTGCTTTTCACCAGGCAGGCGAGGATCATCACCAGGGTCTTCTTCCTCACCATTCGGGTGGAACCGTACGCGGTATTCTCTCGCGCACGGTACGATTTCCGTTCCTCGCCCCACTTCCCCACGAACGCGGGCCGACGGCCCGCCGGGAGGACTCATGCAAAGGCGTGGCTTCACCCTCATCGAGTTGCTGGTGGTCATCGCGATCATCGCGGTTCTGATCGCACTTTTGTTACCCGCTGTCCAGGCCGCCCGCGAGGCCGCCCGGCGCGCTCAGTGTACCAATAATCTCAAGCAAATCGGCCTGGCCCTGCACAACTACCACTCTGCCAACGACTGCTTCCCGGCCGGCTCCTATCCGTTCAATACCGGCCCTTCCTGGAGCGAGGGCTTCAGCGCCCACGCCCGGGTCCTCGGATTCACCGAGCAGCAACCGCTCTACAACGCCCTCAACTGGAATGTTCCGGCCATGAACGACCCGCTGAAGTACGGGTCGTTTGCCAATCAGACCGTCGAGGCGACAAGGCTCCTGGTGTTCCTCTGCCCGTCGGATACCCCGCCGAGCTGGCTGATGTACAACGACAGCCCACCCTTGCACAAGTACACTGCGCCCGGGAACAGCTACTTCGCCTGCATCGGATCGACACTCGAGTACGCCGGCCAGCAGTCCAATGGGCCGCCCAATGGCCTGTTTCAGTACGTCGGGTTCCGGGGGACGCCGGCCATCGGCCTCCGCGATCTCACGGACGGGTCGAGCAACACCATCGCGTTCGGCGAATGGCGGATCGGCGACGGCAATATCTCGATGATCACCCCCGCCTCCGACATCGTCGACATCGGCACCCTGCCCGCGGGCGTCAAGCGGAACACGCCGACCATGTCTTGGCCCAACACCGTTCTCATGCAGAACCTGAGCACCTGGCTGAACCAGTGCAGCTCGGTCATCAGCCAGTCCAGCGACCGGACCAATCACACCAGCACACTCGGTGAAAACTGGTGGTCCGGGCTCTACGGTTACACCATGGGCGACGTGCTCCTTGGGCCCAACCCACCCTGGCCAAATTGCAGCTTCGCCAGCCAGCACAACAACACCCTCGCCGAGCCCGGCCTGATCGGCTCGAGCAGCTTCCACCCCGGCGGGGCCAACTTCCTGTTCGCCGACGGCTCGGTCCACTTCCTCAAGAACAGCATCAACCAGATCACCATTTGCAGCCTCGGCTCGAGGGCCGGCGGCGAGGTGATCTCCAGCGACTCGTACTGATCGACTCGGAGGCAAAACCCTGGACGGCGACTCACGGCAGGTCACTCCCAGCCTGCCTCAATGTTCGTCGTCCATACACCCTCGCCTTTCATCCTCCATCGTCCCGCCCTCCCATCAGCGAGGCCAGTTCCCACAAAAACACAAGAAATTTGCTTTTGCGGAAATCTGTGCCAGACTCTAGCCTGGGTTCATCCGCGAGAATCACATCCGATCCGTTTCCTGGCCCGAACAGGAAAATCCAGATGGAGAAAAAAAGCCGGGTCCAGACCAGCCGTCGTTGCCGTCACTCTCGAATGGGAGACCCTCATTCCGCGCGAACGAACCCAAACTCCGGGCGTTGCGACCTCGAATCGGCGCGAACGAACCCAAACTCCGGGCGCACCGACCTCGAATTCGCGCGAACGAACCCAACGAGGGGCCGTAGAACCGTTCCCATCGTTTCCGACGTCAAACGCAGAGCATCCGCGAAAACCGCTCAACGACCGTTCCTGTCGATTGTTCGAATGGCAGCGTCAGGGTAAAGCCTCGGGAGGAATCGTGTTCTCGGGGATGCACCGATCGTCGGACCTCTGGTAATTTTGATGCGGACGATCACGGCACGGACGCTGGCCTGACAACGCGACCGACTGCACCGAGAGGGGACGCCGTGGACTTCATCCGCCTGCAAGATATCCACAAGACTTACACGCGAGGGTCCATCGAGGTCCCCGTCCTGCGCGGGGTCTCGCTGGCGATCTCGCCTGGTGAGATGGTCGCATTGATGGGGCAGTCGGGGTCGGGAAAGACGACGCTAATCAACCTGCTCGGGTTTCTCGACCGGCCGACTTCCGGGCGGCAGGAGATGGACGGCCGCGATGTCGCCGGGCTTTCGGAGTCTGAGCGAGCCCGGCTTCGGAGCCATCGAATCGGCTTCGTTTTTCAGAGCTTCAACCTGCTTCCCCGGCTCTCGGCGCTCGAAAACGTGATGATGCCGTTCGCCTACGGCACGCACGAGACCTCGGAGAGCGCTTCTCGCGAGCGGGCGATCGCGCTTTTGCAGCGGGTCGGGCTTGGCGACCGGCTCGACCACGAGCCCTCGCGACTCTCCGGCGGCGAGCAGCAGCGGGTCGCGATCGCCCGGGCGCTCATCAACCAGTGCTCGCTCCTGATCGCCGACGAGCCGACCGGCAACCTCGACTCCCGGACCGGTGAGGAGATCCTCGCGCTCTTCCGCCAGCTCAATCGAGAGGATGGACTGACGATCGTCCTGGTCACTCACGATGCGCAAGTCGCCTCGCACGCCGACCGGATCGTCCGGATCCGAGACGGCCTGATCCACCACGACGACCGGAGGGAGTCCGATGGGGCCAGGACGGTCCCGACGATCGACCCTCCTCCAGCGGTCCAGCCGGTATCCCGGAGGTCGCTTCGCGACGACGCTCGGTTCCTCGCCCGGACGTCCTCCACGGCTTTCCGCTCGCTCCGCCGCAACGCGCTCCGATCGGCCCTGACGACCCTGGGGATCATCATCGGCGTTGGCTCGCTGCTTGCGATCGCCGAGATCGGCACCGGCGCCTGGTCGGCGATCCGGGTTATGCTGACGAAGACCGGGGTCGACAACATCGTCATTCAGGCCGGCGCGGCCTCGCGGAACGGAGTCAGCCTCGGGAGTGGGAGTATCAAAACGCTCACCCCCGAGGATGCCGAGGCGATCCACCACGAATGCCCGAGCGTCGACAGCCTCTCGCCTCTGGTCTTCACCCGTCGACAGCTCGTCTACGGCAATCGAAACTGGGTCCCCAGCACGTTTGTCGGCACAAGTCCGGGCTACCTTCGAGTCCGCGAGTGGGAGGACCTGGAGGAAGGCCAGCCATTCAGTGAGCGCGACGTCCGCGATGTCGCGATGGTTTGCCTCCTCGGCCAGACGGTCGCCCGCGAGCTCTTTGGCGAGGGCTCGCCGGTCGGCAAGGAAGTTTACGCCAACGACGTCCCCTTGCGAGTCCTCGGCGTCCTCAGCCGGAAGGGGGCCGACATCATCGGCCAGGATCAGGACGACCTCGTCGTCGCCCCGTGGACGACGATCAAGTTCCGGATCAGTTCAGGCGGGTCGGGCGAGGCCACGCCCGCCCCCGCCGCGACGAACTCGCTCGACACCGACGGCCGGCGCTATCCGGGCGGCCATCACGAGACCTATCCGACGCCCTCGCCGACCCAGAATCTCGCCACGCCCCGGCTCCATCGGCTCTCGAACATCGACTCGATCCTCGTCCGATCGGTCTCGACGGACGAGATCCCCGAGGCGATGGCCGAGATCACCCGCGTTCTCCGGCAGCGGCACGGAATCGAGCCCGGCCAGCCCGACGACTTTGCCGTCCGCGACTTCACCGAGGTCGTCCAGGCGGTCAAGGGGACCGTCGGGCTGGTCGCCGGGCTCCTGCTCTGCGTCGCGATGATCGCGCTGGTGGTCGGCGGGATCGGGATCATGAACATCATGCTGGTGACGGTCACCGAGCGATACCGCGAGATCGGCCTCCGGATGGCCGTCGGCGCCCGGTCGAGCGACATCCTCCGCCAGTTTCTGGTCGAGGCGGTCGTCCTCTGCCTGATGGGGGGTGCCGTCGGGATCGCGCTGGGCCGGACCGCCTCGGTACTGGTCCGGATTCTCGGCCGATGGCCGACGGAGCCCTCCATCGCCGCAATCATCGCCTCGGTCTCGATCTCGGCGACCGTCGGCATCATCTTCGGCTATTATCCTGCCTGGAAGGCCTCGCGGCTCGACCCGATCGAGGCCCTGCGTTCGGAATGAGTCTTCAACCTGGAGCCCTCTCGATGAACCGAGTCCTCTCCCGAACACCGCTCACCCTGCTCGCCGCCCTCGCGATGATCGCGATGGTGCCCGGTCTCGCGCCCGCGGCCGAAGAACCCCAATTCGACCGCAAGGAAGACGTCATCTACGGTCGGAAGTACGGCACAGCCCTGACCCTGGACGTCTTCACCCCAAAGAAGGACGCGAAGGGCCTCGGAGTGATTCTGGTTGTCAGCGGCGGCTTCTTCTCGTCGCACGAGGCGATTCAGATGTCCTTCATCCGCCCGCTCATCGCCCGAGGCTACACCGTCTTCGCTGTCGTCCACGGGAGCCAGCCCCGGTATCAGGTCACCGAGATCGTCAACGACCTGAACCGGGCCGTCCGTTTCATCCGCCACAACGCCCACGACTACCAGATCGACCCAGCTCGGATCGGCGTCACGGGAGCCTCCGCCGGCGGCCACCTCTCGCTGATGCTCGGCACCGCCGGGACCGCCGGCAACCCCGAGGCCCGCGACCCCGTCGACCGAGAGTCGAGCCGCGTCCAGGCCGTCGCCTGCTTCTTCCCTCCCACCGACTTCCTCAATTTCGGCGAGCCCGGCCGGAAGATGATCCACCCGACCGACCACGCCCCACCCTTCCGCGCTGCCTTCGATTACAAGGAACTCGACCCGAAGTCCAACCTCTGGGTGCCTGTCACCGACACCGCCAAACTCGAATCGATCGCCCAACGAATCTCTCCGGCTTACCACGTCTCGGCCGACGATGCCCCTACCCTGATCATCCACGGCGACAAGGATCCGCTCGTACCCCTCCAGCAATCCAGGCGAATGGTCGACGAACTGAAGAAGGCCGGCGTCGAGACCCGCCTGATCGTCAAGCCGGGTGCCGGGCACGGCTGGCTCACCATAAACCAGGATATCCCCACTTTCCTCGACTGGTTCGATCAGCACCTCTCCACCCCGGCTCCCTCGAAACCCGCCGATCCTGCACACTAACTCGCCTAATTCGGCTGATGGACGCTGAAAATAAGCTCGATATAAGACGGGGGCATTCGGTGGGGATCGTCGAGCAACGGGTCGTAACGGGTGGCGCAAACCTCTGTTCGAGCCAGGTTGACGAGGATCGTGATTGACGCGCGAGCGGGAGGCGGGATATATACATCATCGATTGAAGGGTATCTGGACAAAACGGGTAAGTATCGAGAGTGACCGGGAGCGGCAGTTGAAGGCAGGGCTCCTGGGAAAGGGGAGGGAAAGAGGTCTTGAAGTGGACCCCGGCAACTCTGGCCTTCGGGACGAAAGCGATCGGTCTGGAAACCTGGTTCCGTTGGGAGTGTTGCCGGACAGGGTGATCTGTCGAGATGGGCTCCGCCGCCGCGTGGTGGGGGCGGGTCATCGAGCGGATCGGGGCGGGACGCATCTCCTGATGGCCATCTGGTGAGGTTGGTTCGATCGATCAACGACGCACGCGTATCTCGGGATGGCGATGGGTGAGTGGGCCTCGCGAAATGGGGGGCGATGTGCGATCGCCCGGCCGGAAAAGAGGCGCCGCCGGCTCGTTGCGGAACCGTGCTAACGGCCTGAGTTCGGGCTCGGGAGAGATCCATGGATCTCGACAATTTCTCTCGGCGGATCGACACGATGACCGACCAGCTTCGGGGCTGGGCCGGGTTCCGAACCGATGGGGCCTGCGATCCCGTCTCGGTCTTCGATCAGGTCACCTCTGCGCTCGAGGATTCGATGGAAGAGTTGCGAGTGGCCGAAGAGGAGCTCCGACGGCAGGGTGATGAGTTGCTGGGGTGGCGGGAGGCTGTCGAGGCCGAGCGGGATCGGTATCGCGAGCTTTGCGATTTCGCCTCCGATGCCTACCTCATGACCGATTCCGCAGGCCTGATCCGCGAGGCGAACCGGGCAGCCGGCGAGCTTCTGGGCGTCCCGCCCCATTTCCTGCGGGGGAAGCCGATCGCGAACTTCCTGCCGATCGAGGACCGATCGGTGTTCCGGGCCGGGATGCACCGGCTCCTCCTGGCCGGGCGCAGGGGCGAGTGGCCAGCCCGGTTCCAGCCGAGGACCGGCGGCGAGATCGCGGCAATGATCGACGCCGAGGCCGTTCGCGACCGCGACGACCAGCCGGTCGGAATCCGATGGATGATCCGGGTGGCGCCTGCGCCCGCCCCACAGCCCGTCGAAGAGCCCGGCTCGGAAGGACTCGGCGACCTGCTCGACAGCGCCGGCGTGATCGTCTGGGAACTCGACGCCGAGACCGGCCGTCTTCGTCAGATCAGCCCAGGTATTGAGGTCCTTCTCGGCTATCCGATCCGCCGATGGAGCGGCGAGCCTGGGTTCTGGGCGTCGATCGTCCACCCCGAGGATCGCCCGCTCGTCGAATCCCGGCGCCGGCCGGGTTTCCCGGAGGGCCGCGATCGCGGTCAGGAATACCGGATGCTCGCCGCGGACGGGAGGGTCGTCTGGTTCCGAGAGATCCTCGCCCGCATCCCGGCCGGCGCCGGTCGGCCCGCGGTCGTCCGCGGTGGACTCTGGGAGATCACCCGTCGGAAGCGAATCGAACGCCAGCTCTACACCGACCGCCGCCGCCTGGCGGATCGGCTTTCCGACGTCTCGTATCTCCAGAGTCTCGAAGGCCAGCTTC
>DAIDJI010000026.1 GCA_027451455.1 Planctomycetales bacterium
GCGAGGCTGTCCCAAAGTTCCACCTTGGAAATGGGCTGGCCATCTTGAAGGCCAGTTCGTAACTTGCGATCCGGGCTGCCAGCTCCGAGTTGTCCGAGCGATCGGCCAGGTGCTCCTCGTTCTTCTCTCGGAGCCGGTCGAGCAGCATCCGGCGCGTCGATCGAGCGGATCGCGCCGGAGAGGCCAGGTCGTGGATCGGCGTCCCGTTCGAGCGCAGGACAGTTGCCTGGAAGGCCGCCGGCATGTAGCCGCTCGACCAGTTCTTTGCCCCGCTGATCGGACCGCCGGTCGGATCGAGCATCACCACGAAGCCAGGCAGGTCCTCGTTCTCGCTTCCGAGGCCATAGGTTACCCACGTCCCCAGGCAAGGGTGACCGCTCTGCAGCCGACCCGAGTTCATCATGAGCATTGCCGATCCATGGATCGGCGAATCGGCATACATCGAGTGGATGAAGGCGAGGTCGTCAGCGCATCGGCCCAAATTCGGGAAAAGGTCGGAGATCATCTTGCCCGACTGACCATACGGTCGGAACGCCCACTTCGGCCCGACCACTCGTCCCTCGTTCTTCTTCCCCCCCCGGCCGAACGTCTTCACAGCGATCGTCTTGCCGTCGATCGGGTACAAGTTGGGCTTGTAGTCGAATGTGTCGACATGGCTCGGGCCGCCGTACATGAACAGGAAGATCACGCTCTTCGCCTTCGCGCGGCGGGGCGGGGCCTTGGGCGCCATCGGGTTGACGAACGGAGTCCGGCCGTCGGCCGCGACCGCCTGTCGCGCCAGGAACCCGTCGGCGCCAAGAAGGCCCGCCAACGCGACGCTGCCGAAGCCGCCACCGATCTCCCAGAGGAACTCGCGGCGCGTCCGGCCGCAGAAGGACGATGTTTCCGTGCTCGGCGAGGGCATGGCGGGGCTCCGTGGGCGGGGACAGTCGGCTTCATTCTTTATTCTTCAATTTGCGATGATTGATTCTCAAATATTAAATAATGAAAACATTTGGAAATTTTATGGCAGGGACGGGCGAGGCTTGATCAATCTAGGTAGAAAAAGGCATTCGCATTCAGCACGAGCAGGGCATACTGGGCCATCGCCTCGCGGTCACCTAGGCCGGCTTGCTCTCGAAGGTTGCGCACAAATTCGAGGTCGCGGCCCAGCTCCTTGGGGGAGGGATCGCGCGAGGTCGTCAGCCGGATGGCCAGCCGAATCTGCGCAGCTACGTCACCGGGCGCCTCGTGTCTCAGGCGGTCGGCCAGGTGGCCCGCCTGCTCGTTGGCAAACTCGCCGTTGAGCAGTCCAAGGGCCTGGGTCGGAACAGTCGTCGTGTAGCGGACCGGGCAGCTCGCGTCGGTGTCGGCCGCGTCGTGGGTCGCGAGGATCGGGACCAGTAGCGACCGCTTCACGTGGACGTACACGCTTCGCCGCGTGGCCTCCTCGGGCGGCGAGACATCCCAACCGCGACCGGGGACCGACTGGCCCGCTAGCACCTCCGCTGGGATTGGCGGCCGAATGCCTGGTCCGCCCGCTTTCGTCCGCAGGGAGCCGCTGACCGCAAGGATCGCGTCGCGTACCTCTTCCGCCGAGAGCCGACGCATCGGGAACCGCCAAAACCATTGGTTCGAGGGATCGACCGACCGCCCGGCCTCGTTTGGCCGCGACGACATCCGATAAGCGCTCGACATCACGATCATCCGTTGCATTCGCTTGATCTGCCAGCCGCCCGCGGCCAGTTCGGAGGCCAGCCAGTCGAGCAGTTCGGGATGCGTTGCTGCCTCGCCTAACTTGCCGAAGTCGTTGGGCGTCGGTACGATCCCGCGGCCGAAGTGATACTGCCAGAGGCGGTTCGCCAGCACACGCGCCGTCCTCGGGTTCCTCGGGTCGACGATCCAGTCGGCCAGCGCCCGACGCTTGCCCCCGGCGTCGGCGAACGTCGAGGCTCCCGCGTCGACCACTCCGGGCACCCCGGGCGTGACCTCTGGCCCGAGGATCGAAGGATTCCCGCGAAGGAGGACGTGTGCCGGCCCGCGCCTATGCTCGCTGATGCCCATCACCTCGACGGGGCCACTGGCCGTCTTGACCTTGCGAATGTCCTTGCCGTCAGAATCGCTCAGGTCCTTGAAAAAGGCGAGCAGGCGGTAGTAATCAGCCTGCGGGACCGGGTCCACCTTGTGGTCGTGGCAGCGGGCGCAGTTGATCGTCATTCCGAGGAAAACCTGGCCAGTCGTCGAGACGACGCCATCCAGGGCGTCGTACCGGGCGAGCGCTCGATCGGCGGGCTCATCGTCCCAGATGCCGAGCCGGTAGTAGCCGGTCGCGGTCATCGCCTCGGCTGAGGTTGGGTCAATCTCGTCGCCAGCGATCTGTTCTCGGACAAATTGATCGTAGGGCTTGTCGCGATTGAAGGCGTCGATGACGTAATCGCGGTAGCGCCAGGCGATCGGCTTGGCGTTGTCGCGCTCGTAGCCGTTGGTCTCGCCGTATCGAACGAGGTCGAGCCAGTGCCGCCCCCATCGCTCGCCGTGGTGGGGGCTGTTGATCAGGCGATCGACCAGTCGGTCGTAGGCGTCGGGCGAGCGATCGGCGACAAACGCGTTCACCTCTTCGGGCGTCGGCGGAAGGCCGATCAGGTCGAAGGTGAGTCGACGGATCAGGGCGATCCGGTCGGCCTCGGGAGCCGGTGCGAGGCCTACTTTTTCGAGCTTAAACTGGACGAAGGCATCGATCGGGTTGCGGGCCCATCCGGGATGCTTCACCTCTGGCACATCCGGGCGCACGATGGGCCGATACGACCATTCTTCGCGGGCTTTGGCGATCGCGCCGGGCGAGGTCGGACTCTCGGGATTGGGCGTTGCGGCAATGGCTGGGGCAGAATGCGTTCCCCAGGGAAGGCCCTGGCGGACCCATCTCGAGAGGATCTCCTGCTCGCCAGCCGGCAGCTTGCCGGACGGGGGCATTTCCAGATCCTCGTAGCGGATCGCCTGGAGAACAAGGCTTTCGTCGGGACGATCGGCGTCGATGGCGGGTCCGAGGTCGCCCCCCTTGACGAAGGCCTCGCGGCTATCCACACGGAAACCGCCCTTGACCTTCCCACCGCCTCCATGACACTTCAAACATCGCGACTCGAGGATCGGCCGGACCTTTTCCTCGAAGAACCGGACCTGATCGGCCGGGAACGACCGCCCGGGCTCGGCTGCGAAGGCCGGGAGGAGCCCCGATGCCATCGCCAAAGCGGCCGGCATCGCTAGCATCCGCTCAGCCCATCCCCGAGATCGCTTCATTAGGACGCATCTCCCGGAACGTCGAGACCCTGCCTGAACTCCTTCCAGTTCAACAATAATCGAATCAGGGGTCAAGGACGGGATTCGCGGTGGGCCCAGGTGAAGATTGGTTGCGAGCTGCTACCAGGTTTTGACATGGTTGTCTAATGTGCCACTACGAATAGTACGTTTGTGACCAGCGAGATGGCCAGGATCGTCGCCATCGTCGCGATGATGAGATTGCGATTATTTACGTAAGAAGCCATCTCGACCATCTCGTCTTCGGTGGCAGCGCGTCCCCGTGGGGTGGCATAACCGGCGTCGTCTGAATCTCCCTCGGCGAGGGCCTCGAGCGACTCGGGCTTCTGGCCGGCGATCATCGGGCTCTCGTCGCGCATCAGGCACTTGAGATCGAGGATCAGGTCATCGGGTGTCTGATACCGCTGCTCTCGGTTCTTCGCCATCATGGTTTCGACGACCATGCCGAGCCCAGCCGAGAGACTTGTGTTCAGATGATCGGGAGGAACGATGTTGACCTTCGGATCGACGTGCTTACGCATCACGTCATTGGGGGTTTCGCCGCCGTAGGGCACCCGGCCGGTTACCATGTGATAAAGCGTGGCGCCCAGGCTGTAGATGTCGGCGCGGATGTCGATGTTGGTCTGGCCGCGGACCTGTTCGGGGCTGATGTAATAGGGTGTCCCTATGGCCATGCCAGCTTCGGAGAGTCCCCACTTTTCATCGTCGGTGATCCGGGCAAGGCCAAGATCGGCGAGCTTCACGTTGCCGTCGCGAGTCAGGATAATGTTCTCGGGTTTGACGTCGCGATGGATCAGTCCACGTGAGTGAGCGTGCTTGAGCGCCTCGGCAACGGCTGTGATGATCCGGAGGCACTCCTTTTCGTCGAAGGTCTTGTTCTTGTCGAGGCGGTCCTTGATGGTTTCGCCCTCGACGTACTCCATGACGAAAAAGTAGTGGCCATCAACCTCGCCGGCATCGATTGCATTGACGATGTTGTTGTGCGAGAGTCGTGCGGCAATCTTGGCCTCGCGCTCAAATCGCTTGATGAACTCTCGGTTCTGGGCCAGACTATCCAGTAAGATTTTGATGGCGACGACGCGGTCGACGCTCAACTGCTTGGCCTTGTAGACGACCCCCATTGACCCCTTGCCGATTTTGCCGATGACCTGGTATCCGGGAATTTGAAACTTCTTGGAAGCCTCGCCGCCACCGGCCTCCTGGAGGAGGCGGACCATCTGGCTACGGGTCAGAACCTTCGATTCGACCATGATCTCCAGCAAGCTCTTCGAAGCGGTACCCTCTTTAACGGGCTCCTTGGCCACCATCTGAGTGCGACGACTCTTGCACGCTTCGATCTCAGCGGCGGTGGCCAGGCCGCGGCGGATCAGCGACTTCTCGAGTTGTGATTCGTCGAGTCCGGAGAACCCCTTCGGGTCCTTGGCGGCTGTACTACTCTCGACCGGAGTGGCCATCTAGCCGTCTCCCTCAATGCCGGGTCGCGGATGTGTTGGGGTTTTTCGATTCGATCGGCGAAACGATCGATCGCGGAGGCGAGGCCAGCCACCGCGCCCGGGCGGAATCGCCCTTTCGGCGAAGCGAAGATCGATTCGGCGGCGGCCTAGGAGATTAAAAGTAGGTCTCCCACGATCGAGTTGTCAACGTAAATCCCCGGGGCATGTTCGATCGCGCCGAATCCTCGCGGTGCCTCGCTGGCTCCTTGGGGGATGCGGAGGCTTGAGAGAGGGCGACGCGCGGCGGTATGATCCGGGAACCTGCCGCTCTTACTACGCGGTGGTTCGAGATAGGTGACCGGCCCTGGCCAACGGGTGCCGGATTCCGATGGGTCGCGGCTGAGGAAGCGGGGTCGAACTTGATCAGGATCGGAGTGATCGCGGGGGACGGAGTCGGGCCTGAGGTTGTCGCTGAGGCTCTGAAGGTGCTGGAGCGGGTTGCGAAACGGGAGGGTATCGAGTATGCCCTGCACCCGGTCGACGTCGGCGGCGAGCGTTACCTGCGGACCGGCGAGGTGCTGCCCGATTCGGCCGTCCGTGAGCTTCGGGATCAGGACGTGATCCTTCTGGGAGCCGTTGGGCACCCCGGCGTGCCGCCGGGCGTACTGGAGAAGGGGATTCTGCTGAAGCTCCGGTTTGATTTTCACCAGTACGTGAATCTCCGTCCGGTCCGACTGTTCCCTGGGATCGAGGGGCCGATCCGAGGGAAGGGTCCCGAGGATGTCGACATGGTCGTCGTCCGCGAAAATAATGAGGATCTATACGTCGGCGCCGGCGGCTTTCTCCGAAAGGGAACGCCCGAAGAGATTGCGATCCAGACGTCGATCAACTCGCGAGCCGGGGTCGAGCGCACGCTCCGCTACGCTTTTGACCTGGCCCGTCGCCGGGCCGCCGAGGGGCCGTTCCGTGGCCTCTCTGCGGCCGATCGCGACCGTGGTCTGGTCCGGCAGGTCACGATGGTCGCCAAGACCAATGTCCTGACTTACGCCCACGACCTCTGGAATCGCGCCTTCGAGGAGGTCTCTGGCGACTATCCCGAGATCCGGTCCGATTACCAGCACGTCGATGCCTGTTGCATGCGAATGGTTGTCGCCCCCGAAAAGTTTGACGTGATCGTTACGACCAACATGTTTGGCGACATCATCACCGACCTTGGGGCCGTGCTTCAGGGAGGGATGGGTCTGGCAGCCTCGGGCAACATCAACCCCGAGAAGACGACGCCCAGCATGTTCGAGCCGGTCCATGGCTCGGCACCCGACATCGCCGGGAAGGGGGTCGCCAACCCGCTGGCTGCGATGCTCTCGCTGGCCATGATGTTCGATCACATCGGCCACGACCGCGCCGGCGACCTTGTCCGTGGAGCGGTCCGCCGCCTGCTTGCCCAACCGGGACCACGCACCCCCGACCTCGGCGGACGCAACTCAACTGCGGATGTTGGATCGGCCCTCCTTGAGCTTCTCGATTCCTGAGCGGCTCGGCCGACACGATCGCGTCCAATGATCGTAGACTGGGAGAAGGGCAACCTGCATTCCGATCCAGGCCGACCCGGTCGTTGCGCGCCAGAAAGCACGACACTACGCTAGCAGTGATCGATCGAATCGAGTACGCTACAAGAGAGGGGTCGAGGCGCCGATTCGCCCGACGTCCCACCGAGGCCTCCAGTCCGAGGGAAATCCGATGCGTCCCATCGCCCATCGCCGTGGTCGTCGGTCCGGCTTTACACTGATCGAGTTGCTAGTCGTCATCGCCATCATTGGAGTCTTGGTGGCGTTAATCATGCCGGCAGTGCAGGCAGCGCGCGAGGCGGCCAACCGGACAAAGTGCCAGAACAACCTCCGGCAGCTCGCCATCGCCGCCCAGGAATACCACGACGGCTTCAGCTCTTTCCCCTCCGGCTGGTACTGCATGGGGCCTGTCTACGACACCCAGAATAATCTCATCGGCGGCGACGCCAATTGCATCCCGACCACTGCCCCCCAGGTCTACATGTGGAACGGGATGACCAGCCTTTTCATCAAGCTCGAGCAAACCAACCTCTGGAACAACATCAACTTCAACCTCTACGCTAACGACCCGAGCAATTCAACCGCCATCCGGACGACCATCGACGGCTTCGTCTGCCCCTCGAACCGCCGGCCGACCACGGTCAACACGAGTACCGGGCTGAGCGCCAACGCCAGGCTCGGCCCCTCGGATTACCGGGCCAATATGGCCGCTGGCTATATTCTGCAGACCACCTCCAATTGCCCCGACCTCACGCCCGCTATCGCTGATCAGAACCCGTTCTGTCTGATGAACGACAACGGGATCATGTTCCAGAATTCGACGGTTAACATCGCCGACATAACCGACGGCACCTCGACTACCGTCCTGTTTGGCGAGAGTCTCTACCAGACCGGGACCTGGTCGCAGGCCCTGAGCTGCTGCGTCCGGACCACCATCCAACGAACCATCAACAGGCCAGTCGTCGCCAAGAGTCAGAACTACTGGATCTACTGGGCAAGCAAGCACCCAGGAATGGTGAATTACGCGTTCTGCGACGGCAACGTCCGGTCCATCCCCGCGACCGTCAACAAGATCACCCTGAACAAGATCATGACCAGGAACGGCGGCGAGACGATCTCCAGCGACGAGATCAAGTGATTCTGAGCGTCACCCCTTCGGCTCACCCTCACCGCAGGGTCGGCTCGACAAACCTTCGCCGCTTCCGTCCCC
The DNA here is from genome assembly GCA_027451455.1 of Planctomycetales bacterium. Lineage (GTDB taxonomy): Bacteria > Planctomycetota > Planctomycetia > Isosphaerales > Isosphaeraceae > JAKAUH01. The sequence goes on from DAIDJI010000026.1 coordinate 7,500, forward strand.
GGTCTGCTCGCCTGGCCCCAAGATTCCTTCGTCGGGGCCTTTCCTTGTCGCTTGGTTCGATCGCGCAAAGCCCGGGCCGGAGACTTTCTGTGTTCGTCCAAGGGTCTGGGATGATCCAGCTCTGAATCGCGGCGTCGGCGCATTCCGAACGCCATCGCCTCGGTTTAATGGAGAACTGCTGTTGAAGGGAACATGAATCTGCTAGAATCCATTCTGTGCCGGGTTCGGGCGGGATGCTTGCCGCTCGTGTCAGACGGTATCCGACCCCTCCCCTCGGTCAGACGATAGCCAGGGCTGCCATGATTCCGGACGAGACGCCGAGGGACGACGCCAGGAGCGCGATCGCGGGTCGTCCGCGATCGGGCGGGACCAATGGCCGGGTCGAGGCCCCTGAGTCCGACCCGGGCTGGGTCATCGAGACGACCTTCAGTCCGTTCCACTGCTTGTACCAGGACGCGCTGGCGTTCCACACGCAGAGCCGGCTGGCCCGCTCCGACGCCGATGCGAGCCGGCTGGCGCGGGCCTCGCTTCTGCTGTATATTTCGGCGGCCGAGTCGCTGGTTCACCAGGCCGCGGCTGAGCTGGGGCGTCAGGAGCTTCGGGGCTTGATTGCTGATCCCAGCCGCCCGCTCCCGACGGCTGAAGCCTGGCGCCTCCTTCCCGCGATCGCTGCCGAACCTGGCACGCCAACCTTGGCGTTCGACCCCGAGACGCCTCCCTGGCCGCAGTTCACCGAGTTGCTGATGCTCCGGACCTCCTGGGCGTATCCCGGTCCGCCCGAATCGCGCCGGGCGTACTACAGGTCGTCGCGCAAGGACGGCGATTATGAGCCGATGCAACTGCACCAGGTCCCGCCGACGCTCCGCCGCGCCGCCGCCCCCGATCGCCTGGCCTTTCCGCGGACCGGCCTCCCTCGCGACCCTTACGCCCTTCGACCCCGCCACCTCGACGCAGCCCGCGGCATTCTCGACGCGGCCATTGAGGCTCTCGACCGTCGAATGGGCGGCGTTCTGACCCGCGGCCAGCGCCACCGCCGAGAGCCCGTCCGCGTCGTCCACCCGCCTGGCGAGTCCCCCTCGGGCTAATATAAGGTCGGGCCGGGTTCGGGTTCGCGCGGGGCCGGTCCGGGCACTATCCTGGGACGACCGACGACGACCCGCCCACCAGACGAAGGATGGAGCCGCGATCGATGCGCGTCTTGATGGTGACCTCGTTCCCGATCCCTGGGGAGTACGATGGAACGGCGATGCTGCCGATCAAGATCCTCCGAGCGCTGAAGCCCCGAGGGATCGATGTGACAGTGGCCCACCTACGGGCCCGACCACCCTGGCAGTTATCCAGAAAGGTTGATGACTTCGAGGGGACTCCGGTTTACGAGATCCCGGCCTGGGGATGGGCCACCGGGATCGGCCTTGACCAATTGGCCCGCGAGCGGCCATTCGACCTCGTCCACGCCCAGCACTACGGCGGTGCGACTCGTGCCCTGCTCGCCTGCCGTCGTCGGGGCTGGCCGATGGTCTACGAGATCCACTCACTCCTCGGTGACGAGGTCGAGCGGAGCCGGCTTGGCCGGGGCCCGGTTTACCGTACCTATCGAGCGATGGAGCAAGGTGTCCTCCACCACGCCGCTGCGATCATCACGCTGGGCGAGCCGGTGCGCGACGTCGTGATCCAGGAGAAGGGCGTTCCGGCCGACCGCGTCAGTGTAATCTATCCCGGGATCGACCTCGCCGAGTACGCCGAGCCCGGCCCACCCGCCGAGATCCCCGGGATCGGGCCAGGGCACGAGGTCATCATGTACGTCGGCAGCATTGTGCATCCGAACCAGGGCGTGCCGATCCTGGTCGATTCCCTCCCCCGCGTCTTCGACGCCCGCCCCCAAGCTCGCTGCGTCCTGGTCGGCGGACCGGCCGAAGCCGGCGAGGAATACCGCCGTCAGCTTGGCCCCCACGGCAACCGCCTCGTCGTTCTCACTGGCCGGACGCCTGACCAGGTCGTCGCGCTCACTCGGCGCGCCGACGTTCTGGTCCACTCTCGTCTCGCCTGCCGGGAGAACTACTCGGTGCAGAGCAAGATCGCGGTCTACCTCGCGGCCGGTCGGCCGATCGTGGCGACAGACTTCGCCGATTACCGGAAGCTGCTCGGTGAGACCGGTGCCGGCCTGCTCACCCCGGTCGATCGCGATGCCCTCGCCGACGGGATCATCTGTGTCCTGGCCGATCGCGACCTCGCCGCCCGACTGGCCGCCGCGACTCGGATGGTCGCTGAGGAATACTTCGCGATGGACCGCAACGTGGACCGATACCTCGATGTCTACCGCCGGGCCGTCGAGGTTGGGCCGCGCTGATCCACGGGCACGAGACTTGCAGAACTCCTCATTCGTGGCGAGAAGGGAGTCTCGCCACAGTTCGTCGAGGGGTGACTTTCCAGTAAGAACCCGTCATCTTCGAGGGGTGAGCCGATGGCGACAGGGACCACCGCTCCCCATGTCCGGGTTGCTCGTCCGTCTGCGTCCAGGGATGCCCATTTGTCAGCCCTCATGAAGGGCGCTGGCCTGCGTTATGTCCGCGACGATTCGCCGGGGATCCATCGGGTGAAAGGCGGAAAATCCTGGAGATATGTCGGACCAGACGGTCGGCCGATCCACGATGATGAGACACTCACCCGAATCCGAGCCCTGGCGATCCCGCCGGCCTGGACCGAGGTTTGGATCTGCCCCCGAGCCGACGGCCACATCCAGGCGACCGGCCGTGACGCAAAGGGGCGGAAGCAGTACTGCTATCAGGCCCGATGGCGGTGCGTCCGCGACGAGGCCAAATACGGCCGGACGCTCGCCTTCGGCCAGGCTCTCGCAAAGATCCGGCGTATCACCAACCGCGACCTCGAGCTACACGGCCTCCCACGCAGGAAGGTTCTTGCCGGCGTGGTCCGATTGCTGGAGACGACACTGATCCGCGTCGGCAACGACGAGTACGCCCGGACGAACCAGTCATTTGGCCTGACGACGATGCGAGACAGGCACGCCCGAATTAAGGGGTCGTCGGTGGAGTTTCGGTTCCGGGGCAAGAGCGGCGTGCAACACGTGGTTTCCATCGAGGACCCGAAGCTTGCCCGGGTCGTCCGCCGTTGCCAGGAACTGCCGGGGCAAGAGTTGCTCCAGTACGTCGACGATTCGGGCGAGGTCCGCGACATCGACTCGGGAGACGTCAACGACTACCTCCGCGAGATCACCGGCGAGGACTTCACGGCGAAGGACTTTCGGACCTGGGCCGGAACGGTGCTCGCGATGATCGCACTTCAGGAGTTCAAGACCTTCGACTCTCAGGCTCAGGCGCAGAAGAACATCGTCCGTGCAATCGAGTCGGTCGCGCGCCGGCTTGGGAACACGCCAAGCGTCTGCCGGAAGTGCTACATCCACCCGGGCATCCTCGACGCCTACCTCGAAGGGACAATGCTCGATTCCCTCCGCCGCCGGGCCGGCGAAGCGATGGAGAACGTACGCGGCCTTAGCAGTGAGGAGGCCGCCGCGCTGGCCCTGCTCCGTCGCCGGCTCGCCGAGGATGGCCAATCCGAGGCCTCGCGCCATGCGATCCCGCCGAAACACACCTTGACTTGAACGACATCGCTGGTTCTCATGGAAATGGAAGTCGACCCGGTGAAGTCGACGACGTGTAGGGATGCCCCATCGGGATCACCATGCGCGGATCCGTACGCCGGCTCCTGTTCGCCTCACTGATCGCCTTCCACGCGATTCCGACCCTGTGCGGACCGTGCCTGCATGAGCTCTCGGCGCTCTCGCATCCGATGAGCGCGGCCGGCAAGCCGAATCGCACCGAGGCACCGAGCCAATCCCCCTCTGATTCATCTGACAACTGTCCGATATGCCATTTCGTGGCCCAGGGGCAGCTCGTCAGTACACCGGTCTGCGAGCGGTCGGAGCCGATGCTCGTCGATCGAGTGACGACCGAGTCGTCCACCGCCAGCCCGACGGCCCGGGTCGATGCCTCGGCCCCGCGCGCCCCTCCGGCCTCCCGCTCGTTCGTGGCGTGACGCCGGCGTACTCGAATTTGAGCCGCACTCTTGCGCGCCTGTCTGCGTCGCGGCGCCTCTCTGTGCCGTGATGGATGCCGACCCTCGCGGACCTCTACCCTGCTCCTGGATCCATCCCTGGCGAGCGATCGCGCCCGCACGGGGCCGCCGTCCACGCGAGCCCGCGCTGGTCCTCCTCACCGGCCCCGCTCCATCAACAGATATCATCCGTCTCATCATTCCCCGCTTCCTGGAGAGGATACCCATGCGCCTTCGCAAGTCGCGGTCCACGCCCGGCTTTACCCTAATCGAACTGCTAGTCGTAATCGCGATCATCGCGGTTCTGATCGCGCTGCTCTTGCCCGCTGTGCAGGCAGCGCGGGAAGCGGCCCGCAGAGCCTCTTGCAACAACAATTTGAAACAGATCGGCCTGGCCCTGCACAACTATCACCAAGCGATGGGCGTGTTTCCTCCCGGGTATATCAGCGCCATCAATCCGGCAATCGCCGACCCGTGTAACATGGACATCGAAGGGAGCACTTCGATCGACCTGGGCCCCGGCTGGGCCTGGGCAGCGATGATCCTCCCCCAGCTGGAACAGCAGCCGATTTACAATTTGGTGAACTTCAATCTTTCGGTCGCCTACGCCGCTAACAACACGTGCAGCACTACATTGCTCAACGTAATGATCTGCCCATCGGACCCTGGCCCAGACCTGGTTCCGGTGTTCGCGAACCCGCCCGATCCGGCCAATCCCGGATCGTACAGCGGCACGAACGTGGTCGACACACTGGCGCGGGGAAACTATGTCGGCTGCTGGGGCCTTGGCGAGCTCTGTGCTGGCTCGACCCCGACGGGTGCGATGTACCCGGGCGACCCGGTTGGGTTACCCGTCGGGATCTTCCAGCGCAACAGCAGGACGAGCGTGGCCTCGGTCACCGATGGGACAAGCAATACCTTCATGGTTGGTGAACGGAGCCACAACCTTAGCTACGTTACCTGGACCGCCCGATCGGTGAATGGATGGCTAGGTGTGACGTCCCCCTCGGCAGGAGGTTCCGACAGGTTCAATCCATCGCCTGAGGAAGCCTGGGTCCAGATCATGGGACCGGCGGGCCTTGAGAACGGACTCCGGACGCCGAACGATCCTGAGGCCCATGTTGAGGATTACTGGAGCATGCATCCAGGCGGGGTCAACTTCCTATTCGCCGACGGCTCGGTTCATTTCATCAAATCATCGATCAATCCAATTCCCTATCGAGCGTTGATGACACGCAACTATGGTGAGATTGTCTCGGCTGACTCCTATTGATCCGGGGCCAGGAATCAAAGCGATGGCCTGAGAAAATTTCTGGCAGGAGACGCCGTTCGGCTACAGGCGATGAGACCCTGGCTTCGATCGCACGCTTCTCCGTTCGATGGGCCTCCTTGGACATCCTCTGAAAGAGGAGCCTCTTGGGACCGGTCCTGCTCGCGATCGGCTCCATTTTCATGCATATAGCTGAGCCAAAGGCTCATGGTCTTTGGTTCGGGGTTGGTTTGCCCTGACATTCTCAAAAGCCCCGATCAAACGGATGGAGAGACCTAACGAATGGGGTTATGTATATTCTCACGCCTGATGTCGAGGCTGTGATCGTGTTGCCACACCAGAGATTGTTACCGAGTAGTGAGCACGTGGGACCGCGCAGTGAGCGGCCGCTTCCGTCCTCCAGGGCGCCTGTTCCGATGGGGTAACGTCCTCGACCCGGTAACATAAGCGATGCGTCAAAGCGGTCCTCGACCTCCACATTGCCCATTGGCTCAATCCTATTTCATAAGCTGCCGGACACAGCCTCGATTCGATCCCGAAAGCTTCACGATTTGTCCGATCGCCACGCAGGCCGGGCTGAGGCGACTCCCGGGGATGAGTTATGGCTTCTGATTGAGGATCGTCGGCCCATCGGGCTTGCCCGGAGTCAGAGGAGACGCTAGAATTGGATAAAAATATCCAGTTCTATTGGAGGTTCTAGGTGCTATTCCAGAGGGCTGAGTATGCCCTGCGTGCTGTGGTCTCGCTGTGTTCGGCCTGGGTCGGATCGATGACGACACAACGGATCGCGGCACAGAGCGGGGTTCCGGCCGGCTATCTGTCGAAGGTTTTGCAGGCGCTGGGACGGGCCGGGTTAGTCGAAGGGCAGCGAGGCCGGAGCGGGGATTTCGTTCAGGCCCGGCCCGCCCACGAGCTCACGGCGCTTGATGTGATTAACGCAGTCGATCCGATCTGTCGGATCGGGAAGTGCCCGCTGGGGCGTCCTGATTATTGAGACCCGTTTGTGCCCGCTGCACCGCCGGATCGACCTGAGCATCGCTCGGATAGGGCAGATATTCGGTCAGACGAGGATCGACGAGTTGCTTGACGACCCGGCTCCGGTCCACTCTCTCGACGAGACGGCGGTCGGGATGTTGCGGGAGTTGGGCGATGAAAGAGGGGGGGCCATGTTCACCGAATCTCCGAGTGATATCAACAGCCGGGAGGCGATCCCGGCCAGTGTGGGAGGTTCGACGGGTGGCGCGGAGGCATTGGGTTGTGGGCCTGGTGGGAGCGGCACCTCCTTCGACGCCGAGTCCTTGCGGGCCGACTTCCCCGCGCTGGGGCGGGAGATCCATTCCGGCGTCCCCTTGGTCTACCTGGATTCGGCCGCGACGGCGATGAAGCCCTGGCCTGTGATCCGGGCCGTCCGAGAGTATGACATTGATTATCCGGCCAGCGTTCACCGGGGCCTGCATTCCCTCAGTGAACGTGCGACACTGGCTTACGAGTCGGCCCGAGAGCGGATCGCGAGGTTCATTGGCGCGACCGACCCGGCCTGCATCGTATTTACCCGCGGCACGACCGAATCGATCAATCTGGTCGCCCGATCGTGGGGAGGGAGATTTCTCGGGCCAGGGGACGAGGTGCTCTTGACCCTGCTGGAGCACCACTCGAACCTGGTGCCCTGGCAGATGCTGGCTCGCGAGCGCGGGTTGACGCTCAAGTTCGCCGATGTGACCGACGATGGCCAACTCGACCTCGAATCGTTCGACCGGCAGCTCTCGGACCGCGTCCGACTTGTGGCGGTCACGGCGGCTTCGAACGTGCTGGGGACGATTCCGCCCCTGGATCAGATCGCGGCCCGGGCTCGCGGGTGCGGGGCGAAGGTGCTGGTTGACGCAGCCCAGGGAATCGTTCACCGTCCGATTGACATTGAGGCCCCGTCCGTCGACTTCCTGACCTTCTCTGCGCATAAGCTGTACGGGCCGACCGGCGTGGGAGTGCTCTATGCCCGTCGAGAGCATCTGGAAGCGATGCCTCCAATGCTGGGCGGGGGAAACATGGTCTTGCGGGTGGACCTCGAAGGCGCCGGGTGGAACGACGTGCCCTGGAAGTTCGAGGCCGGTACGCCGCCAATCGCGCAGGCAATCGGCCTTGGGGCCGTCGTCGACTACCTTGGGCAGTTCGACCGGTTGGCCATGTTGGCCCACGAGGAAGAGCTGACGCAGTACGCCTGGCGGGTCCTCTCCGAACTCAAAGGCGTACGGCTCCTTGGGCCGGATCCACGCGAGGTCGGCCGGGCGGGGATCATCAGCTTCCTGGTCGAGCAGATACACCCGCATGATCTCGCGCAACTGCTCGATCGCGACGGGGTGGCTATCCGGGCCGGTCACCACTGCGCCATGCCGCTGCACCATCGGCTCGGACTCCCTGCTTCGGCCCGTGCGAGCCTCGCCCTGTACAACAACGCCGCGGACGTTGATCGGCTGGCCGGGGCCATCGAACGTGCGAGGTGGACCCTGCGCCGCCCGCCGGCCCGGCCGAAGCCAGCACTGACGCGGACGCACCCGGAGGTGGGAAATGGATGATTTACTCTATCGTGAAGAGATCCTCGAGCGTTACTACGATGCGCCTCGACGAGGCCGGCTGGAGGCTCCGGATCGATTCGCCGAACTGGACAATCCTCTCTGCGGCGATCGCATCCGCCTGGAACTCGCCTTGGGGGCAGGCGGCCGGATTGTCGCGGCGCGGTTCGACGGGGATGGCTGCGTCATCAGCCAGGTGGCAGCTTCGTTCCTGGCCGAACATCTTGAGGGGATGCCGGTGGACGAGGCCCGACGCCTCCCAGCTGACAAGGTAATCGGCCTGCTCGGGATTTCCCTGAGCCCTGCGCGGGTCAAGTGCGGGATCCTGGCCTGGCGGGCCCTCCAACATGCCCTGGACGTGACTGCGGATTCGGCCACCGGCGGATCCGGCATCGATCTCTCAATATCAACAGGATGATCCTCGTCACTCGGACGGCCAGCGTGACTGCGCGAAGCCCCGGGGGCGTCTTTTGTCACATCCGCTTGTGGGACATCACGCAGGGAATTCGAATCGTCGCCGATCAGTCCGCGCCGTGCCGGTCGGAGAAGACGGTGGCGGCGTAAGGCTCCCTGTGTGCGCGGGACGATTGCACCTTGGGGGTCCCCTCCGTAATGCTGAAGTGCCCGGGCTAGCTGTCATCTCACCACAGAGGGGCTCCTCCTTGCCCGGAACTGACAACCCGGTCAAAGACCCCAATCACCGGTTTGAGCGAATCCTGAGGGATGGCCCCGAAGGTTCACACGAACAGCTCACACGCTCTGGCTTGGCTGGCTGTTCCCATTCTCAAAGAGCCACCCTGTCATTTTGAGAAGAAAAGTTGCAGGATCGACAGTCCTCCGGCCGAGGTGTGCCTGGGTGTGTCAATCCAGCGAAGTCTTAAGTCTATGCCTGCGTAGTATTTGCGGCGCAATTTCTAGTTATTCGGCGTCCTGGCATCCGGTATGCAATAACCCTTCACCGACTCGAGCGGCGAAGGCCGCAACCAATCCCGGCGACTACAAGAAGGCACGAAAGCCAGGATGGTACGAAACCGAGAGCAGGCGAACCGGGCTTTGAAGGATAGCCTCAGGTCCAGATTCATGGAGGTCCGAAGATGCTGGTACTGAGCCGCAAGATCAACGAGAAGATCGTCATCGACGGGAACATCGTGATCACGGTCGTTAAGGTCGATCGCAATCATGTCCGGATCGGGATCGAGGCTCCGGGCGACGTCCGCGTTTTCCGTGAGGAGATCCTGAGCAACTCCGTCCGTCACGCTGAGGAGGCTGTCGCGGCGGGCGTCTGAGCCACGAATCGTTCAGGATAGTTTTTTACCGATCGATTGCCTGGCAGAACGGGGCCAAGACCTGCGTAGGTCACGCTCCGAGTCGCGGCCAGGTCGGCCCGGCGCGGCCCACGAAGACGTGGGCGCTCCCACCGCTCTCATCACATACCTTCGTCCGCCACCCTCGGGTCCCACATCTCCACGTTCCGAGGGAACTCCATCCCGAGACGGCCGGCTCCGCGCCAGGATGGCGACGGAGCCGGATGCTCGCGTTCTGCCCCCTGGCCTCTGGTTTTGTCCGAATGTATAGTATTCGGACGGGTGATCGAGCGATCGGACCGAGGGGAGCGAACGGGCCATGAATCGATCGTTACCACCCTCGCCGAGTGGCCGAGGTCCGGGGTTCAATCCGGCGAACCGCTTCGAGTCAACGCGTCGCGAGTGGGATCTCGAACACGTCGAGCGCGATGATGAGTATCTCGATTCCCTCGCTCGACCTCGGACGGAATATCTTCCTGACCGATCACGGTCGATCATCGTCGAGAATCAGAGTCCGGATGTCGGTTTCGATTCGAGCATCAATCCTTATCGTGGATGCGAGCACGGGTGTATTTATTGTTATGCTCGCCCAACTCACGAGTTCCTCGGCTATTCGGCGGGGATTGAGTTCGAGAGCAGGATTCTGGTGAAGGAGGAGGCGCCCGCGCTCTTGCGTGCCGAGCTCTCGGCGCCGGGTTGGCGGCCTCGAGTGCTCGGGATGAGCGGCGTGACGGATCCGTACCAGCCGCTGGAGCGTCGCTTGGGCCTGACGCGGCGTTGCTTGAAAGTACTGGTCGAGTTCCGGCAGGCGGTCACAATCATTACCAAGAACCGGCTGGTGGCCCGCGACATCGACCTGATTGGCGAGCTGGCGAGCCTGGGTGCTGCGGGGGTTTTTGTCTCGATCACGACTCTGGATGCCGACCTCGCGGGCAAGCTGGAGCCGAGGACGTCAAGGCCCTCGGGGCGACTGGAGGCGATCGCTTTGCTACGGCGGGCAGGGATCCCGGCGGGTGTGATGGTGGCGCCGATCATCCCGGGTCTGACCGATCACGAGATGCCCTCGATCCTTGCCAAGGCGGCCGAGGCAGGCGCGATCCAGGCTGGTTACACGATGATCCGGCTCCCGCTCGCGGTTGCCGATCTCTTTCCCGAAAGGCTGGAGCGTCACTAT
>DAIDJI010000027.1 GCA_027451455.1 Planctomycetales bacterium
GTCGAGGCTGCCGGAGCCCTGGAGCGCCCGGCCCTGGTTGGCGATGGCGATGAGCCCGGACCACGAGGGAGCCGCCACGCTGGTCCCGCCGATCGAGTACCAGCTCCCCATGCCATCGGTGCTGTCCCACGAGTCGTAAATCGCGACGCCGGTGTTCGGGTCGGCGTTCCAGGCGACGTCGGGCATGGTCCGCTTGCCGGTCTGCTGGACTCCCTGCTGGTAAGATGGCTGAGGCTCAAACTGGCTGATCCCACCGCCGCTACCCGACCAGGCCGTTTCGCTCTGGATGGTGTTGTTCGAGTTGAGCGTCAGCGTTGTCCCACCGGCGGCCAGCACGTTGGGCGAGTAGGCCGGATAGTACCCCGGCGAGCCCTGGTCGCCGGCCGCTGCGATGAAGGTGATTCCGTTGTGGCCGGCCGGCGTTGTGAAGGTCGAATCGATCGACGTCTGCCCCGAGTATTCCGGAATCCCCCAGCTCATCGAGATGACCGAGACGCCCGGCAGATTGGCGGCCGTCTGCACGGCCTGGAAGATGTCGGCGTTGTTGTTGCCGTTGCTTGCCTCGACGAGGTCGATGTTGGCCGCCGGGGCGATTGCGTGCGCCCATTCGATGTCGAGCGCTTCCTCCATCTCCCAGGTGCCGTTGAGATTGCCCGCGCCGGCCGGGTCGGTGCCGGCCAGGTTCGTGGTGCTGCCGGTCTCGTTGTACTTGGTGAAGACAAACGGAGTGTTGATCCCGAACTGCTTGTCGAACATCGCCAGGTCGCTGTTGGCGAAGGCCGGGTTAAGCCCCTGCGATTGCACGCCGTTGATGTAGGTGTCGACGAAGGCCGGGTCGTCGTAGGCGTCGACGATCGCGATGGTCTGGCCGGCACCATTCCCCTTGATCGGGCTGGCGGTGGTGCCGAAATTGATCGAGGTGATCCCGTAGGCGGTCAGGATCTGATTGGGCGTGTAGCCGAGGGGCGTCGGCGAGCCGAAGTCCAGCTTCGTCGGCCCGCTCGTGGGGATCGCATGCGGGGTGCTCGGCCCGATTGGCTTCGGCGAGTGGATCACGATCGGTAGAAGCGGGATGTTGATCGACGGCGTCGTCAGGACCAGACGGGCTTCCAGGGCCTCGAGTGTCGGCCGCCCCATTGCCTCGCGGCGAGGCCGGCTCCGACGCGATCGCGACGGGGACGCCATGATGTCTCTCCTCGGTGAATCATCCGTGGCAGATCGGGTTCCTGGTCGACGCCCATCGGAGCAGAGGCGCAGGCCGCGACGAGGGCCGCGGCGCACGGTGAGCGCAGTAAGGATGCCGACACGGGTCGAACACCGCTCCGAAGTGGGGCGGAAGCCGATACCCGACAGCCGGGCTCTCGCATTAGACTAGGGATTTCACCAACGAATTTGGTACGGGATCTCAGAGAAGTCAAGTCAAGTCGTTAGGAATTGTGATGAGGAGGGGCGCGTGCAAGGATGGCGAGTGGTGCTGGTGCTATCGATTGGCGGAAGCCTGGGCGTGAACGCCCGGTACTGGCTGGGCGTGGCGATTGCCCGATGGGTCGGGGTGGCGTTCCCGTGGGGGACGCTCTTCATCAACGTCTCCGGCGCCTTCGCGATCGGGTTGCTCGCGGTTCTCCTCTCGCGCTGGATGCCACACCCGGAGTTCAGACTGCTGGTGGTGGTCGGCTTCCTGGGGGGCTACACGACGTTCTCGTCGTACGCGGCCGAGGCGATGGCGCTCTGGGAGCGGGGAGCTCGGGGCGAGGCGGCGGCGTACGTCGTGGGGAGTGTCGCGGCGGGGATCGTGGCCGTGGTCCTTGGGACCGTCGCCGGGCGGATGATCAACCATCATGTCGCGACCTGGCCGGCCTCGGCGCCGATGCCGAGGACCGACGAGACGGCCGCTGTTCGCCGGATCGCCGAGCCCGCCCGGGGGCACGCGGATGGCGAGGCCGTCTCGAAGGAGGCAACCGGGCGCGGTGCAAGGAGAGACAATTGAGACGGTGCGGGATGCAACGATTCCCACTGGAATCGATCAGCGATTCCGAGAAGCAAGGCGCCTATCATCTCCCGCTACACCAGCGCGATCGGGGCCGAGGCCGTCCGTCTCTCTCGGGGGAAATGATCTCGGCCGACGCCGACCTCCCTGGCATCAACTCTGCCTCCGTCCGGCTCGCGAACGGGAGCTCTCTTCGGCAATCGTGAATGAGTCCCTCGACTGTCGTCGCGACGGCCTTAGCCAGAGTAGCAGGAAGAAGACGAAGGCAAGTGCCCCAAAGATCCCGACCAGGGACCAATGGCCGTCGCTATAGGCAAACAGCAGCAGAAAGAGCGACATCAAGAGCCCGGCAAGGAAGACGGTCCGGAGGGTCTCACCGCTCGTCCAGTGCGGCGGCTCGATCACCGGATCGGGTTCGGCAGATTCCTCCGCATCGGTGTCCTCGGTGAAGAGGTCCGGCACATACTCGACGCCGACCGCTCCGATCACCCTGCGTCTGGCGGAAGGGTGTCCCAAGAGGATCTCTGGCGGTAGCGCCGGGGCATCGCAGGCCGGGCATCGTACCCACCCCTGCCATCGACCCTCCTCGGCTTCCAGCTCGGCCCGGCACTTCGGGCAGGAATACTCGACGAAATGAACAACACGTGCCCCCACGGCAAGGCTCCGTTTTGATAGGTGGAACCACGAAACTCCAAAAAACAATATATTTACAAATCTGTATTTACACACGATAGCGGTCAGTCTCGTACGGCCCGCCTTCCCATCGTATCGCGACCGTCGGACTCCAGGTAGGAGGAAGCTCAGTTGGCGTTTTTGTCATCCGGGAAATGCTTCTGCGGACGGTTTCTCTTGCCGAATCCTGATTCGATGGCTTCCTTGCCTTCTCCGTTCTCTGACAAAACGAGGTCGGGTGGATCGAGTGATCCCGGGGAGGGATTTTGGGGCTCCGGTGTGAAACAGATTCACCTGCGGACCTTCTGGCGATGGGTCCTGTGGGAGGGGCCTTCTTTCGTGGGCTTCGTGACATTATCTGGCTGTATCGGAAGGCGTGGCTGGGAGCGGGGCAGGCCCTACTCCCGACTCTCGGATGCGATTAGGATGGGGACGCCCGGCGGTCGTGGTGGTTTGTGGTCGTGCGGCGGAGACTTCAGTCGGGCGATGCAGGGGCCTTGTGATGGATGAACAGATAACCGGCGGGACGGGTATCGCTGGGGTGGCCGGACTGGAGATGCAGCAGATCGCCAAGAACTTCGGGGGCGTTCGCGCCCTCCGGGGCGTGACGCTGGTGGCGCCGGCGGGCGAGGTGCATTCGATCTGCGGCGAGAACGGGGCGGGCAAGAGTACGCTGATGAAGATCCTCGCCGGGGCGATTCCCGATTACGAGGGCCGCATCCTGCTCAACGGCCAGCCCGTCCGGTTCTCCGGCCCGCGAGACGCCGAGGATGCCGGAATCCGTATCATCTATCAGGAGTTGAACCTCGTCCCACAGCTTACCGTTGCCGACAACATCTTCCTCGGCCGCGAGCCGAGGCGAGGCGGGAAGCTTGGCTGGCTCGACGGCCGGACGATGGAGCAGCGCACCCGCCAGCTCTTCGATCGCCTGGGCGCCCCGATCTCGCCAAGGGCCCGCGTCGGCGACCTGCGGATCGGCGATCAGCAGATGGTCGAGATCGCCAAGGCGCTCGCCTTCGACGCCCGGATTCTCATCATGGACGAGCCGACCTCAGCGCTCTCGGATTCCGAGGTCGCCCGCCTCTTCCGGGTGATCGAGGACCTTCGCAAGGCGGGCGCGACCATCCTCTACATCAGCCACAAGATGAACGAGGTCTTCCGGCTCTCCGACCGAGTGACCGTCCTCCGCGATGGTCAGTTCGTCGCCACGGCGACCCGCGCGGAGACCACTCCCGAACAGGTCGTCCGCTGGATGGTCGGCCGCGAGATCGCCGCGATGAACTACCGCCCGCACCCGATCGGCGAGCGGCCGATCCTCGAGGTCGAGCACCTCTCGCTCCCCAGACCAACCCACAGCGGGCTCCCCACCTTGAAGGATATTTCCTTCACTGCCCACGCGGGCGAGGTGATCGGTATTGCTGGCCTCCTCGGCGCCGGTCGGACGGAGTTGCTCGAATCCATCTACGGCGCCACGACCACGGCTCCCCGCGGGACCATTCGCCTGGAAGGCAAGCCGGTCCGGTTCCGACACCCCGACGAGGCGATCCGGGCGGGCGTCGCGATGGTGACCGAGGACCGGAAGTCGCTCGGCCTCTTCGGCCAGATGAGCGTCGCCGAGAATATCACCCTCCGACGGCTTCCCGAGCTGACCTATGGCAAGATCCCGCTGGTCAACCCCCGCGCGGAGCGGGAGGCGGTCGAGAGGTCGATCCAGGAGCTTTCGATCAAGACCGATGGCGGCCGGGCTCCGGTCCTCAGCCTCTCGGGCGGCAACCAGCAGAAGTGCATCATCGCCCGATGGCTGCTCGTCGAACCGAAGCTCCTCCTCCTCGACGAACCGACCCGCGGGATCGACGTTGGGGCCAAGTCGGAGATCTACCAGTTGATCCGCCGCCTCGCCGGTCAGGGCCGAGCGATTCTGATGACCTCCAGCGAACTCCCCGAACTGCTGGCTGTCGCCGACCGCATCCTGGTCCTCTGCGAGGGACGTCTCACCGCGATCATTCCCCGCGCTGAGGCCACGGAGGAAGCCATCATGCACGCCGCGACCCGCTTCCTCGACAAGGGGACCGAGCCCAGCCCCCGCGCCGCGGCGGGCTGAGACGATCTTCAATAACCCTGATCGAGCCAGGCCCCGCATCCCGATACCCCGGAGGCCGCGATGAACATCCGGACGACGCTCCCGATCCTCGCCCTGGCGTTGCTGGGCCGAGCCGCCGAGGCCCAGTTTCCCCGCTTCGAGAAGCAGGAGATCGACCCGCACGCCGGCGCGATCGTCTACGCCGTGACCACGGCCGACGTCGACGGCGATGGCAAGCCCGACGTGGTTGCCGTGACCGAGGACGCGGTCCTCTGGTACGAGAACCCGGGGTGGGTGCGGCGTGAGATCATCCGGGGTGCGACGACCCGCGACAACGTCTGCATCCAGCCGCACGACATCGATGGCGACGGCCGGATCGACTTTGCCCTGGGCGCCGGCTGGAAGCCGCCCGACTCGAAGACGCCCAGCACGCTCCAGTGGCTCGGCCGAGACGCCGGGGGACGCTGGCAGGTCCATCCGATCCGATACGACGAACCGATGATCCACCGCATCCGGTGGGGGACGGTCCGGCAGGCCGGAGCCGGTCCGAAGCAGCTTGTGGTCGCTGCGCTCCAGGGCCGAGGGACTCGCGGGCCCGACTGGGGCCAGGGGAACGGCGTCCGGCTGATCGTCCTGGGCGTTCCCGCGAATCCGACCGATCCGAACTGGCCGGCGGAGGTCGCCGACTCCTCGCTGCACACGATCCACAATCTTCAGCTTCTGGACCTGGACGGCGACAGCCGTGACGAGGTCGTGCTGGCGGCCTGGGAGGGCGTCTTCGTCCTGCGTCGCGACCCGGCGGGCCGATGGAGCAAGACCCGGATCGGCACTGGCAACCAGGAGTCAAAGCCGTCGAAGGGGGCGAGCGAGGTGAAGGTCGGCCGCCTGCGCGGAGGGCGATCGTACGTCGCCACCATCGAGCCTTGGCACGGCTTCCAGGTGGTCGTTTACACGCCGCCGGAGAAGACAGGGGCCGAGGACGGCGGGCTCTGGAAACGAACTGTGATTGCCGAGCCGGTCCAGTGGGGCCACGCCGTCTGGTGCGCCAACCTCGACGATGACCCCGACGACGAGCTGATCATCGGCCAGCGTGACGCGAACCGCCCTGGCACCGACGCCCCGCGCGGGCCGGGCGTCTTCGTCTTCGACCCGAAGCCGACGGCGGACGGCCTCTCGTTCGACCGGCATTCGATCGACGACGGCGGCGTCGGCTGCGAGGACGCGATCGCCGCCGACCTCGACAGCGACGGCCACCCCGAGATCATCGCCGGCGGCCGGTCGACCCACAACGTCCGGATCTACTGGAATCGCCGAGGCGCCTCCCAATGAGGGGACGATGGTACGTCTTTGCGGCAGCCGTGCTCTGGAGCACCAGCGGCGTCCTCTCCAAGACGCTTGAACTGGACGCGATGACCATCGCGTTCTATCGAGGGCTCTTCGCGGGACTCCTGTTGCTTCCGTTCATCCCGAGGCGCGCCTGGGCGCCCCGGCCAGCACTCGTGCCGATGGGCGTCGCGTTCGGGGCGACGGTCGGAACGTACATCGCCTCGGTGAAAATGACCACGTCGGCCAACGCGATCTTTCTCCAGTGTACGTCGATTCTCTGGGTGGTTCCCCTGAGTGCGATCTTCCTGGGCGAGCGCCCGGACGGCCGGGCTCGGGTGAGCATCGCGATCGCGATGGCCGGCATCGCCCTGATTGTCGGGTGGGGTTACGACGGACGCCCCGACGAGTGGAAGGGCATCGCGCTGGGACTCGCCAGCGGCCTGATGTACGCGGCCATCTCGGTCGGTCTGCGAGGGCTGCGCGGACTCGACCCGATCTGGCTGAGCGCCTCACTGAACCTGCTCGGGACCGCAGCGCTGGGGCTCTGGGCGATTGCCAGCGGGCAGGGGATCGGCAGACCAACCGTTCCGCAGATGCTGGTGCTGGCCGCTTTCGGCGGGCTCCAGATGGCGATCCCGTACGTCCTCTATGCCCGGGGGCTCCGCGAGATCGCCGCGCCCGAGGCCGGGCTGATCGGGCTGATCGAGCCCATTCTCAATCCGTTCTGGGTTGTGTTGTTCGTCCACGAATGGCCCGCACGGGCGACCCTGCTCGGCGGCGGTTTTCTGCTGGCCGGGCTCGCCTATCGATACCTCCCGCGGCGGCTCGTTCCCCCGAGCCGTCCCATTCCCCTGGAATCGGGAATCCGGGGGCTGCCTCCCGAGACCTGCCAGCAGGTCCCTCGCAATCTCTGAACGTCGATAGCACCCCGAGACGATGAAGGAGTTTTCAGATGGAACGGCAGCATCGCCTCCGACAACTCGCGACCGCCCTGGCGATCGCGTCCGGCATGGTCGTCGCAACGGCCGTCGTCCGGGCGCAGGAGCATGCACACGAGGGGAAGACCAAGGTCGACCCGAAGATCAACGAGACATTCCGGAACCCCGACCCAAAGGCGTTTGTCAAGCGGTTCGAGAGCGAGTCGCGCGAGCCCTACGCCCGTCGCCATGAGATCGTGGCCCAACTCGAGCTGAAGCCCGGCATGGCCGCCGCCGACATCGGCGCGGGGACCGGCTTCTTTTCCCGGCTGATGGCCGAGAAGGTTGGTCCGAAAGGGAAGGTCTACGCGGTTGACGTCGCGAAGCCCTTCCTGAAGCACATCGAGGCTGAGGCCCGCAAGCAGGGGCTCAACCAGATCGTCACGGTCCTCGGCTCGCAGGACTCGACCAACCTGCCGCCCGACTCGGTCGACGTCGTCTTCTTCAGTGACGTCTACCACCACCTGGAGCACCCCCAGAAGACGCTCGCCACGATCCACCGGGCACTCCACAAGGGCGGCCGACTGGTGATCGTTGAGTTCGACCGGGTCGAGGGGCGCAGCTCCGAATTCGTGCTCAAGCACATCCGGGCCGGACAGGACGTCTTCCGCAAGGAAATCGAGTCGGCCGGCTTCGTCGTGATCCCGACGCCAAACCCTCCGAAGCTCAAGGAGAACTTCTTCCTCCGCTTCGAGAAAAAGGGCTGACAGGACCAGGACGCCAACGCGCGGGCGTCCGCCGGGGCCCGCTCGTTTTAGTTCTGTCCGGGATCGGAGGCGACGGGAGCCTTACGGACGGTGGCCCAGACCTCGACGAACGCCTGTGACTCGGCGTCTCGCCAGGCGAGGCCGGCCTCCTCCAGTTCGTTGGCTCGCCGACCCCATCTCTCGCGCCAGTCGTCGGGCCAGCCGGCGACCACCGCCCGGTAGGCCGGTGGTGGAGACCGACGGGGTGGTCTCGATTTGGCGACGTGCCCCGGTCGATCGGTTGGCGAAGGGGCCGCCGCGGTGGCGGCCTCGTCCTCGTCGAACATAATGGAGAGCCGTCCCTGGACGTTTTGAATCCGAGATCCGCCTCGGCCTCGCTTCGGGGTCCGAAGATCGCTCACGGGTCTCTCTCCGGGATCAGGCTGCCGTCGTCTGCCTCCAAATCCTTCCCAACGGATAGTCCCTTCCTCTAAAGTATTATTCGTCCAGGGGATATCAGCAGTCTACTCGCTGTCCTCAATTTCACGTGTTCTTCTCCGTTTAATCCGTCGAAACATCAACTTCCTCCCGGTGCAAACGTCGCCATGATGCCTGAATCCAACGTGGACGAAACGGCCAGGTCGGCCGCGGGGGCTGCCGAGACGTCGATGCCGGCCGAGTTCGGCCTGCCGATGGCGACATTCGTGATCGTGGCGAGCATGGTCGGCTCGGGCGTGCTGACAACCTCCGGCTTCACGATGCTTGAAGTCGGCAGCAACGCCTGGATGCTCATCCTCTGGACGATTGGCGGGCTAACCGCGATCTGCGGGGCGCTGACGCTCGCGGAGCTCTCGGCCGCGCTGCCGAAGACCGGCGGCGACTACGTTTATCTGCACGAGGCCTATGGACCGCTTCCCGCGTTCCTCTCGGGATGGGTCTCGTTCGTGATCGGATTCGCTGCGCCGGCGGCGGCGACGGCCTCCGGATCGGCCAGCTATTTGCTCGCTCCCTGGAGATCGACCGGTTCGGGCCGCTCGATCCTCGAACCGATCCTCGCGACCGTGCTCATCCTGTGCTTTGCCGTGATCCATGTCCTGAGCCGAAGGCAGTCGTCGAACGTGCAGGGCTGGATCACCGCGATCAAGCTGCTGGTGCTTGGCGGGTTTGCAATCGTCGGGCTGATCGCCGGCTGGCCGCATCTCGACAACCTGGCCGACCTCCACCCCGCCGCCGGCCCACCCGATCCGTTCAAGATGCTTTCATCGCTGGTCTACATCTCTTATGCCTATGTCGGGTGGAATGCGGCCTCTTATCTTGCGGGCGAGATCCGCGACTCGCAGCGCCTGCTGCCGAGGGCGATCCTGATCGGGACCGGCGGCGTGATGGTGCTTTATCTCGCGGTGAACACCGTCTATGCGATGGCTCTCACCCCCGCCGACATCCGCGCGATCATCGCCGACGCCGGGGGCGATGCAAGGGCTGTCACGGCGATCGCCGAACTGGCGGCGAGTCGGCTCTTTGGCAAGGGGTGGTCGGAGGTGTTGAGCGTCGCGGCCGGGCTGATGCTGCTCTCGAGCCTCAGCGCGTATCTGCTGATAGGTCCGAGAGTGATCTACGCAATGGCGACCGCCGGCCAGTTCCCGGCGATCGCCGCCCGGCTCACCCCCCGCGCCCGGACCCCGGCCATCGCGACGGCGTTTCAGGTCGCCGTGGCGCTGGTCCTCCCGTGGATCGGGTCGGTGCAGGAGATCATCCTGTATGCGGGCGTCGGGCTCTCGATCTTTTCGATGCTCTCGATGAGCTCGATCTACGTCCTCCGGCGGACGCGCCCCGACCTTCCCCGCCCGTTCCGGACGCCCGGCTACCCGGTCACGCCGGCCATCTTCCTGGTCCTGACCGGGATGATGACCCTCGCGGCCTTCGGCCAGCATCCGATGGTCTCGCTCTATTCGTTGCTGAGCATCCTGGCGGGCGTCCCGATCTATTACGCCTGGAGATGGTCGGGCAACCGGCCGCGACCGACGCCCGAACCAGGTGGGGCCTGAACCTATGCATATCCACCTCCACTCCGACCCGACCATCCGGGAATGGCTCGAAGCCGCCGAGCGCGGCGACCTGGCTCGGCTGATCGAGGGCCTCGACCGAGGTATTTCGGTCGACACGACCAGCGAGGGCGGCAGGACGGCCCTGATGCTCGCCGCCTACGAGGGGCATGCCGATGCGGCCCGCTTCCTGATCGACCGTGGGGCCGACGTGCACGCCATCGGCCGCGACGGCCGGACGCCCCTGGCGTGGGCGATCGCCGAGGGCCGGGACGAGGTTGCCGCGATCCTTCGGGCGGCGGGAGCCACCGAATGACGCCAACGATCAGCCGGACGCTGCTCCGCGGTCCTCGATCGCCCGGATGAGCCTCTCGGGATCGGCCGGCTTGACGAGGTGGCCGTCGAAGCCGGCATCAAGGGCCCGGCGAACGTCCTCGTCTCGTCCGTAACCGGAGAGCGCGATGAGCCGAATCCTTGAAGAGGCCGGGTCGGTACGGATTGCGGTGGCGACCGCGAAGCCGTCCATTCCTGGCAGGCCGATGTCGCAGAGGACCGCGTCAGGATGGTATCGGGCGATCTCGGCCAGGCCGCTCGGCCCGTCGTACGCGACCGCGACCTCGTAGCCCCGGAGCGTCAGCATCCGCTGGAGTGTCTCAGCGGCGTCGCGGTGGTCCTCGATCACAACGACGCGGCGTCGGCCGACCGTGGAGGTAGCCTCCGGCCCGGTGGTGACCGGCACGGGTACGACCCCGAGGGCCGGCAGCCGGACGACGAACTCAGCTCCCCGGCCGAGTCCCTCGCTCCTCGCCTCGATGGTCCCGCCGTGCAGCTCGATCAGGCCGTGGACCAGGGCCAGGCCGAGCCCCAGCCCGCCCCGGCTCCGGTCGAGGCTCCGGTCGGCCTGCGCGAACGCCTCGAAGATCCTCGGCAGAGTCTCCGGGTCAATCCCGATCCCAGTGTCCCGAATCGAGAGGAGGACCTCGCCGCTGGTCGTCGACTCGATCGCGATCGCGATCGACCCGCCCCGATCGGTAAACTTCATTGCATTGCCGAGCAGGTTGTCGATCACCTGGCGAATCCGGGCCGGGTCGGCCTCCAGCGGAACGGGCGCCGTCGGCAGGCGGACCAGGAGCTCGAGCCCCGCGACCTCCGCCCGACGTCGGGTGTCGACATGAGCCTGGCGAACGACCTCGGCCAGGTCGAACCGCTCCTTGCGAAGCACGATCAGCCCGCGGGTAATCCGGGAGACGTCGAGCAGGTCGTCAACCAGCCGGACCAGGTGCTCGATCTGCCGTCGCATGATCCCGCGCATCTCGTCGACGACCTGCGGATCGCCCGGGCTGACCTCCAGCACGTACAGGCTGTTCCGGATCGGCGCCAGCGGGTTGCGCAGCTCGTGGGCGAGCATCGCCAGGAACTCATCCTTGCGGCGGTCGGCCTCGGCGAGCCGGTCGGCGCGGTCGCGGAGTTGCTGCTCCAGGTCGCGCCGGACCGTGACGTCGTGGAAGACCATCACCACGCCTCGCATTCGGTTCTCGGCGTCCCGGATTGGTGCGGCGCAATCGTCGATGGGATGCTCAGTCCCGTCTCGGGCGATCAGAACCGTGTGGTTCGCCATCCCGACCGTGATCCCCTCGCGCAGGACCCGCGCAACCGGGTTTTCGACCGGCCCCCGGTGTTTCTCGTTGATGATCCGGAAGACCTGTTCCAGCGGGCGGCCAACGGCCTCGGCGCGGGGCCATCCGGTCATCTGCTCGGCGACCGGGTTGAGGAAGGCGACACGGCCCTGGTCGTCGGTCGCGATCACGGCGTCGCCAATGCTGGAGAGGACGACCCGGAGCCACTCGCGCCCCTCAGCGGCCTCGGTCTCGGCCCGCCGTCGGCTTTCGACCTCGGCGCGCAGTTCGTCAACCAGCTCGGTGAGGCGGCGGTTGGACTCCTCGAGCGCCGTGGCCTTTTCGTGGAGCTTGTCGCCGAGCAGTCGAAGATGCTTGCGGTCGAACTCCACGTCGGGGAGCCCGGCCGGCGGCGTCGAAGGCCGCTCGAGTGCCAGGGCGACCGCCTGAAGGATGGCCTCGGGCTCCGAGGGCCGCATCAGGACGGTGATCCCGAAGCCCTCGGTCAGCTCGCGGACCTCCGTGGAGTCGTACGAGGCCGAGTAGATCAGCACACGGATATGCGCCAGCCACGGGTCGGATTGCAGCTCGCGGACGAGTTGCAGGCCGTCCATCCTCGGCATGAGGATATCGGCGACGATCAGGTCGGGGCGCGAGGTGCGCGCCGCGGCCAGCCCCTGCTCGCCGTCGGCCGCTTCGAGGACGGTATGGCCGGCGTAGCCAAGGAGTTTCGCCATGTATTCGCGGTCGACGGGGCGGTCGTCGACGACCAGGATCGTCGCCATCTGGGCTCACCCCTATCGGATGGGGTCCCGGCCATCCGCCGGGATCAGGTAACGCTCGAGTTCCTGAACGAAAGTTTCTGGCTCGATCGGCTTGGTCATATAGCCGTCGAATCCGGCGCGGAGGGCGCGGTCCCGGTCGCCAACCATCGCCAGCGCCGTGACGGCCACCAGCGGGATGTCGCGGGTCGTGGGATCGGCCTTGGCCCGGCCGGCCAGAGTGTAGCCGTCGAGGCGGGGAAGGTCGATGTCACAGACGACCAGGTCGGGCCGCTCGGCCCGGAGGATCTCCAGGCCGTCGACGCCGTTGTGGGCCTCCATCGGCGTGTGGCCGAAGGCTTGGAGCAGGTAGCTCATCAGCTCCAGGCTGGGCCGGTTATCCTCGATCAGAAGCACGCGGGCCGCCATGGCCTAATCTCCCCCCAACGTCAAGGTAATGCAGCTTCCCCGCCCGAAGTCGCTGGAGAACTCGATCCGTCCGCCCAGTAGTTCCGCGAGTCGCTGGCTCAGGTGCAGCCCGAGCCCACTGCCGTTGCGGTCGCCGCCGTCCTCTCGTCCGACCTGAACGAACGGCTGAAACAGCCGGGCCTGGTCCTCGGCACGGATGCCAATCCCCGAGTCCTTCACCTGGAAGGCCGAGACCCGGCCGTCGATCGGATCGGCGACCGCCTCGATCCTCACGCCCCCGCGTTCGGTGAACTTGCAGGCGTTGTTCGCCAGGTTCAGCAGGATCTGGCTGAGCGCCCGCCGGTCGGTCCGGATGGTCGGTTCGCCCGCTGGTACGTCGGCCGAGAGTTCGATCCCTTTCGACGCCGCGAACGGCCGGAGGGTCGTGACCACCTCTTCGACCACGGCCCGGATCGAGACCGGCTCGCGCCTCAGGTCAATGCTTCCCGCATTGATCTTCGCCAGGTCGAGCAGGTCGTTGATCAGCGAGAGCAGGTGCCTCGCTCCAAGTTGCACCGTCCGCAGTTGCTTCTCCTGCTCGGCGTTGAGCGGGCCCGGCAGCCGCATCAGCATTGTTCCGGTGTAGCCCAGGATCGCGTTGAGTGGCGTCCTCAGCTCGTGGCTCATCGTCGCCAGGAATCGGTCCTTTGCCAGCAGCGCCCGCTCCATCGCCGCGTTTTTCTCACGAAGGCTTTCCTCAAGTTTCCGCCGCTCGGTCAGGTCGCGCGTCACCTTGCCAAAGCCGCGGAGCTGGCCCGAGTCGTCGCGGATCGCCGCGATCATCAGGTTCGCCCAGAAGAGCGAGCCGTCCTTCCGAACGTGCCACCCCTCCTCGTCAGACTTCCCCGTCTCGATGACGCTTTGGAGTACGCGCGAAGGCGTGCGGGTCGCGACCTCATCCGGCGAGTAGAGCACGGAAAAGTGCCGGCCGACGATCTCGTCTCGCTCGTAGCCGACGATCCACGCACCGCCGGTGTTCCAGCTTGCGATGCGCCCCATCGGATCCAGCGTGAAGATGGCAAACTCTCGCATCGCGTCGACGAGCAGGCGTACGCTCTCCTCGCCCTCGCCGGGGGCCTGACCGGGCCCCATTTCTCGATCTCGGACGTCCTTCACACCAGCGTCTTCCCTTGTTCGATCCCCATTCCGTCGGCCGCACCCCCGTCCTGGCGCGTTCGGAAATCGCCCATCCCGGGGATTCCGGATGTCGTTCGAACCCCGATCGGGGCGCGATCAGGACGATGCCCACCTCGTAGAATGCAAGCAATTTCGGGGCCGGATGGCCGCTCGTCGCGTCGAGATTCTGAGAGAAGTCCGCCCGGAAGGGATTCGTGCCTCGAGATCTTATTCGACAACCTGGAGCGGCTTCAACGGCTAGGGCAAACCAATCGCCCGGCTCTCGGCGATCCGAAGTCGGTCGCGGAGCAGGCGGGCGGCGGACGCTGCGGCGCCTCGATCGGTGAAGCGATTGAGCGAGACCGAGCGCCCCGACTCGAGGCGGAGGACCACCGTGAGGTCCGGGTCGCCGTCGACAAACCGTGCCTCCTCGACCTCGACCGCGCAGATGGCGCCGAGGGGGATCGATTCCTCTCGGGTTCGAACGAGGGTCTGATCGCGACGGATGAGCCGGCCGGCGGTCTCGTCGAGGAGGACCTCTCGGCGATACGGCATTCGGCCGACCAGCGGGAGAATCGCCAGGAAGAAGCCGAACGTCGAGAGAAAGACGCCGATGCCCGTGATGAGCCGGACGGGACTGCCCGGCGGGCCGATCGTCGCCCGGCCGAGGACCGGGTCCGCGACCAGGAAAACCAGCCCGATCGCGAGCAGTCCCAGGCCGCCCAGGAAGAACGGGCGGAAGAGCGGCGTCGAGCAAGGCAGGACCAGCGAGGGACGGGCCGCGGTCGTCGAGTCGTTCATCGCCTCAGCTCCTCTCCGAGAGCCGGGGATACTCGGCGGTCTCGCCGGAGGCACGAAGCACCTTGTCGACCGCCTGCAAGAAGAAGAATTCGCCCCACATGACCGACTCGTCCACGCCGAGCTTCTTGTGGAAGTGATACACCCCGCGCCGGAGGACCCCTTCCCAGCCGGGCGTCGACCACGCCATGAATCGGTCGGAGCAAAGGGCGTCGAGGATGGCACGCGCCCCGCGTCGATAGCGGGAGGCAGCGCTGGGATCTTCGGTGGCACAGTGGGCGGCGAGGTCCCAGAGGCCCGACGCGGCGATCGCTCCGGCCGAGCTATCCGGGATGCGGTCGGGCCCCTCGGGGACGTCGAAGTCCCAGGGCGGGACCGGATCGTTCTGGCACCGCGTCAGGAAGGCGTCGGCATTTCGCTGAGCGACCGCGAGATCAACCGGATCGTTCGTGTACGAATAGACGGTCGTGAATCCGTAGAGCGACCAGGCCAGACCCCGCGACCAGGTGGAGTCGGCCCGAAGCCCCTGCTGTGTCGACTCGCGGAGGAATTCGCCGGTCTCGGGATTGAAGATTCCCTCGTGAGCGGTCGAGCCGTCGGGACGAACGATCGTGCGTTCGGTCGTCCGGCAGTGGGCGGCGGCCAGCTCGTGGAGGGCCTCGTCGTCCGACTCGCGCGCCGCCAGGAAAATGATCGGGACGTTCATCATGATGTCGATGAACAGGCTCTCCGGCGCGAGAAACGACCGGAGGTACTGGCCTCGCGGGTTGAACCGCATCGCCAGGGTTCGGCCGGCGGTGATCAAGACCTGCCGAAGCCGCTCGTCGCCCGTGTGTCGATACCAGGGTAGATACGTATTGAGGAATATGAAGCCGAGATCGTGGACCTCTCGATCGTGCTGGCGATTTTCCAGCAGTCGGGAGTAATGCTCGGCCATCCATCGCCAGAATTTCTCGCCGGTACGCTCGGCGAGGATCCACATCATGCCGGCATGGAATCCACCGCACCAGTCGGTCCAGAGTTCGCCCCGATGCTTCCAGCGCCCGCCTTCCGTGTAGATTGGGAAGAAGTTTGGGTGGCGCTCGATGGTGCGGCGCACCTGATCGGCGGCGAAGTCCACGGCCCGCTCAAGGCGGGGCATCAGGTCGCCGACCGAGTCGGCTCGGTTTCCGGCCATCGGATGGGATCTCCTCGGAGACATGCCTCTCCGCAACGCTGCGCCGCTCTCGACTGCTGGGCAGCCCTCGGGAACATTATAACCGCCCGCTACGGTCAAGGTCGTCGCGACTTCGCGAGACCCGGGCGACGTCCCGATCACGTTCGAGGGACTCCGCAACATCCTCCTCAACCAGGTCGCCTCGCACACGTCCGACCACCACGCGACCAGGTTCCGCCTCGACGACGGTCGCGTCCTGATCCTCGGCCACCTCAACCGCCCGACCGGTACGACGGTGCTGGTGGAGGTCCGCGCCGCCGACGTCCTGCTCGCCCGAGGTCCCGTCGTCGAGCCAATGCGTTCAGGATGGTCTGCGGGACGGCCGCCGACGCCGGGCCGGGTCGGAGAACGGCCTTGAACCGGCCGGCGATCGCGGTGGAGGCAAGACCCCGCCGCATCAGCCGGATTCGGAGCAATTCTCTCGCATGTCCCAGGCGGCGCCGAAGAATCCTCTCGGAGCCGCGGAGCCGGCGCGCAACATCCTCCTGACTCTGGCTCTCCAGATCGCAGAGCACCACGGCCGCCCGGCAGTTCGCGGGCAGGCGGTCGACCTCTCAGAGTCGGTGGGTGTGAGACGGAAGCAGGACGCATACCGCCCTGATCCATCGCACTCCGGCTCGATCGACGGGGTTACGGAAGGTATCCTGAATCGGGTGACCGATGTGATCCCGGATCGATGAGGTCTTTCGATGCAAGGCAAGCCCCGACCCAACCACGCGATCGCCATTGAAGCCTATCGGCGGATGACAGCCGAGCAGAAGCTCGCGATCGTCTGCGATCTTTCGGACTCGACGAGGGAATTGTTCCGCCAGGGGCTCCGAAGGCGCTTCCCTGATCTCTCCGAGCAGGAGTTCCATCGGCTTTACCTGGAGCGAATCTCGCTGTGTTACAACAGGAATTATTGAGGCGGGTCACTGGCATTCTGGATGATCTGGGAATCGGCTACATGCTCACCGGTTCCTTCGCATCGAGTATCCAGGGGGAGCCGCGATCGACGCACGACATCGACATCGTCGTGGCGCTCACCGAATCCCCGGTCGATCGGTTCCTCGCAGCCTTCCCCGCTCCCGAATATGATCTGTCGCCCGATGCGATGAGGGAGGCCATCGAGCGGCGCGGGATGTTCAACGTCATTCACATCGCATCCGGCTACAAGGTCGACTTCTGGCCGCTGAAGGATGACCCCTTCGATTCGGCCCGCTTCGCGCGCAAGGCGGGTTGAAACGGCCTGGGGGATGAATCTCAGCGTCTCGACTCCAGAGGATACGATCCTCGCCAAGTTGCGATGGGCCACGCAACTTCGGGGCAGCGAAAAGCAACTCCACGACGCCTTGCGCGTCTATGAGGTCCAGTTCTCGGGTCTGGACATGAACTATCTGGAAGACTGGGTGCGTCGGCTGGGTGTCTCGGAACTCTGGGATCGCCTGAAGGCGGAAGCGGATGCGATCGGAATCGAGGACCTACGCTCAGACAATCACCCGAAGCTTCCGTAGTCGCTCGGCGGCCTGGTCGAGCGTTTCATCTCGCTTGCAGAAGCAGAACCGGATGAATCCGCGGCCGAGCTCCTTGTCTCGGAAGAAACTCGAGCCCGGGACTGTCGCGACGCCAATCTCACGGACCAAATAACGGGCGAACTCAACGTCGTCGACCGCGCCAAACGGTTCAATGCCCGCCATCACGTAGTAGGCCCCCTCGGGCGGCTCGAGCTCGAAGCCGACCGCGGTCAGCACCCGGCAGAACCGGTCGCGACGCCCCTGATAATCGGCGGCGAGGCGGTCGTAATAGTCGCGCGGGAGGCGATAGGCGACCGCACCCGCCTCCTGCAACGGCGCCGCAGCTCCAATCGAGACGTAATCATGAACTTGCCGGAAGGCGTGCGTCAGCTTCGGCGGCGCCAGGATCGTCCCGACCCGCCAGCCCGTCACCGAGTACGTCTTCGACATTCCCCCGATCGTCACCGAACGCTCCCACATCCCGTCCAGCGAGGCCA
>DAIDJI010000028.1 GCA_027451455.1 Planctomycetales bacterium
AAGGGAGAATAGCAGATTTTCGGCGAGTCGACAAGAGTAAAAAAACGGCAAGGCGGCTCGGCGAGCAACCTTGGGGTGCGATCGGGACGGTCGCGACGATTGGACGAACCGATCAGTCGCGGTCGTCGCGGCGGCGGCGGCGGGGGCGGTCGTCGGCTTCCTCCTCGCTGGCGCCCTCGGCATCGACGTTGGGGGTCGAGGTCATCGCCTGGTTCACCAGGTGATCGGCCAGCTTGGGATGAACCTTCAGGACCAGTTCGCGGAGGATCACGTCGCTGAGATGGCAGTCGGCGACGATTTCCTTGAGGTTCTCGCTCGCGGTCTTGAAGTAGGTGAGCAGGTACGTTCCCTTCTTGTGGCCGTCGACGCTGTAGGCCAGCCGGCGCTCATCCCACTGGCGGGACGCCACGATCTCCGACTGGTGCTTGGTGAGGATGTCGTGGACGTGCTTGACGGTGTCATCCCAGGCCGCGGCAGCCTTGGTGCTGTCGAGCAGGAACATCCCCTCGTAAGTGGCGACCGGCAAGGTACTTCTCCTTCGTGATCCAGCGGTTCAAGGTCGGTTTGTGTCAGGTCGGGCGAGGCCCGGTGGCGACCGGCGTCAGGCCGGGTCAGCCGCCGGACCCGTTGAACTGGTTCATGGCGGCCTCGATCCCCCGGGTGACCCAGACGGCGACAGCCTGGGTGGCGAGGATCAGGGCGTCGTCGATGATCGGCCGCTCTGCGCCCCGGAACCGGCCGAGCACATAGTCGGCGGCGTCAACCTCGCCGCGCTCGCCGATCCCGATCCGGAGCCGGGCGAACTGGTCGGTGCCGAGCTGAGCGGTGATGTCGCGGAGCCCCTTCTGGCCACCATCCGACCCACCGGGCCGAATCCGGAGTTTTCCCAGTGGGAGGCTCAGGTCGTCGCAGACAACCAGCAGTTCGGCGGCGGACAGCTTGTAGAACCGCAGGGCCTGGGCGACCGACCGGCCGCTGAGGTTCATGAACGTCTCGGGCTTCAGCAGCAGGACGCGTCGATACTCGATCTCGGCCTCGGCGACCAGTCCGTCAAACTTGCGGGAGAAGGTCGGCCGAGAACCGCCATCGGCCAGCCGGTCGATCACCTCGAATCCGACGTTATGCCGCGTTCCCTGATACTTCGGGCCCGGGTTGCCCAGGCCCACCACGAGTTTCCAAGTCGACAACGCCGGGGCTCCGTCGGGGCCAACCAGGGGCCGAGGCAGGGACGGGCCGGCCTCGGGAATCGATCCCCGCCGTGACGGCCCAGCCGCTCGAGGCCACTAGTCCTTGTCCTTCTCCTTGCGCTCGGGCTTGATGACCTCGGGCTGGTTCGGGCCCTCGGCACCCTCGGCCGGCTCGGGCTCGGCCGATCTCGTCACAATGTGGACGAGCAGCAGATCGGCGTCGGCGTCCACGGTCACGTCGGCCGGCAACTTCAGGTCGCGGACGTGGACCCCCTGGTCAAGTCCGAGCTCGCTGATGTCCACCTTGATCGAGTCGGGAATCGAGGCCGCCCGGCACTTGATGCGAAGGCTGTGAACCACGTGCTCCAGAACGCCGCTGGCCGCCGCGGACGAAACCTGCCCCCGGAGCTCGACATTCACCTCGGTCTCGATGATCTCCTCGGCGTTGACCCGGGCGAAGTCCAGGTGGAGAACCTCTTTGCCCAGGTGGTCCCACTGGACGTCGCGGATCAGCACCGTCTCGGTCGCCCCGCCGAGGTCCAGCTCCGCCAGGTGTCCCGGCGCCTTGATCATTCGCAGGACATCATCGTGCGAGAGCGTTACCGGGACCACCGCCTGCTTGTGACCGTAGATCACGGCCGGGATCCGCCCGCTCTTCCGAAGCCGACGCGAGACCCGCGTCCCTGTCCCCTTGTTCTTCTGTGCGTCCCGAGGCTCCACCTTGATCCTGACTGCTTCCGACATCGGTCACTCGCTCGTTTCAAGCGTCTCGTTCGTCTTCGCCGCCCCCGGCCCCGACGCCGAGCCGACGCCCGTCGCGACGCCCCAATCGCCGCGCAGTCCGACATTATCGGGTCTAGGCCCTTCTCGTTCAAGACCTCGATCGAGAAAACCGGCCCGAGGCCCGAGGTCTGACCGCCTGACGACCCGCTCTCCTTGAATCTTGCGGGATTGGGTGGATATCCCCTGGCGCGGGCCCGGGTGATCAGCGACCGTTCGCATCGAATTCCAGTCTGTCAGGCCGAATGCTTCCGCGGGACGGACTCCAGCGAATCTGGCCCTTTTCCGGTTGCCTAGAATGAAGAGGTGACCTGGATTCTCCCAGACCCACCCGGGCGCAGACCCTTCCAATAGATTCCGGGACCCTCGGCGCGGTAACATGGCTCTCCACGCCGGACCCGCAAGCAACGTCCCTCGCCTGGCCCGGAATGTTCCCCCGCGACGTCGAGCGAACCTCATGCAGACTGGTCCCTCGCTATCCCTCCCGTTCGGACTCCGCTTCGAAGACCTCTACCGCCGAGACGGCCTGGTCCGGCTGGATGCCGCGTTCCTCGACCATCTCGCCGGCGCCGACCCGACGCTCCGTGACCGACTCGAAGCCGCCCGGCGCGACCCTTCCGCCCTGGCGCCCAAGGCCGAGTCCGAGCTGATCGTCGAGCTCGCCCCGTTCCTTGAGGACTTCCTCGGCGACCTCTTCGGAATCGGGGCCGAGCTGATCGCCCTCCGCGCCCGGCATTCCGAGCTCGCCCCGCTCCGCGCCGCCAAGCGGAAGTTCGTGATGCGAAAGCTCGTCGGCAAGACCCCCGAGCAGGCCCACGCCATCAACGGAGCGGTCGTCGCCACCGAGCTCGAAGCCTACCTGATGGAGCCCCTCACCGAACTCGCGTACGCCTCGCACGTCGTCCGGTGGATGGAGGACGAGGCCAACCACGCCGACGCCCTCCGCCTCGCCGAGGATTACGCGGTCTGGGCCGTCCTCACTCCAGAAGGCCAGCACAAACACCACAACGGCGTCGTCTTCCGCCTCCCGAAAAAGCTGGACGTCTACCACCTCGTTCCCCACCTCACCGCTTCCCTCCACGGGACCGACCAGTTCAGCGCTTCCCCCGACCACCTTCGACACCGGGAAGGCTTCCACCTCACCGACCCCGGCACCGACCTCGCCGGCGCCCTCGACCAGGCCGGATATTGCATCAAATGCCACCATCAGGGGAAGGATAGCTGCTCGCACGGCCTCCGCGAAAAGGACGGCTCCTTCAAGAAAAGCGTCTTCGGAGTCACCCTCAACGGCTGCCCGCTCGAAGAAAAAATCTCCGAGATGCACGAGATCAAGGAGGAAGGTCATCCCATCGGCGCTCTCGCGGCTATCGTCATCGATAACCCCATGTGCGCCGGTACCGGACATCGTATCTGCAACGATTGCATGAAATCATGCATTTATCAGAAGCAGGATCCGGTGGACATTCCGCAGGCGGAGACGCGGACGTTGAAGGACGTCCTGGAGCTGCCGTATGGGTTCGAGGTTTACAGCTTGCTGACGCGGTGGAACCCACTGAACTTCTCCCGGCCGTATCCGAGGGAGGCGACGGGGCGGAAGGTGCTGGTGGTTGGTCTTGGGCCGGCGGGGTTTACGCTGGCGCACCATTTGATGAATGACGGGCATGCGGTGGTGGCGGTGGATGGGCTGAAAATTGAGCCGCTTTCGCCGAGGCTCTCGGGTGTTGATGCGATTGGAGAGCGGCACCAGATTGAGCCGGTCCGCGACGTTGCCGAGATTTACGAGCGGCTCGACCGTCGGGTGATGGCTGGCTTCGGCGGGGTTGCGGAATATGGGATCACGGTCCGGTGGAACAAGAACTTCCTCAAGGTGATCCGACTGCTCCTGGAGCGTCGTGAGGAGTTCGCGATGTACGGTGGCGTCCGGTTTGGCGGGACGCTGACGGTGGACGATGCGTTTGAGATGGGTTTCGACCACGTGGCGCTCTGCATGGGGGCGGGGCGTCCGACGGTGATCCCGATGAAGAACGGACTGGCGCGGGGAGTCCGGCAGGCCTCGGATTTCCTGATGGCCTTGCAGCTCACGGGTGCGGCGAAGGTGGAGTCGCTTGCGAATTTGCAGGTCCGAATGCCGATCGTGGTGATCGGCGGCGGCCTGACGGCGATCGACACCGCGACCGAGTCGCTCGCCTATTACGTGGTGCAGGTGGAGAAGTTCCTCGAACGTTACGAGGAGCTGACGCGAACCCACGGCGCCGGGTATGTCGAGAGCAAGTGGATGGGCGATGAGGCGGAGGTTGCGGGCGAATTCCTCGAGCATGGCCGGGCGATCCGGGCCGAGCGGAAGAAGGCGGCGCTTGAAGGCCGGGAGCCCCGGCTGATCGACCTCCTGAACGAGTGGGGCGGTGTGACGATCGCGTACCGTCGCCGGATGATCGACGCGCCGAGCTACACGCTCAACCACGAGGAGATTCACAAGGCATTCGAGGAGGGGATCCGGTTCGCCGAGATGCTCGTTCCCGAGGAGGTCGATGTCGACGACTTCGGGGCGACGAGGGCGCTGGTCTGCCACCGGCACGCCTGGGACGCGGAGAAGGGGGCGCCGGTGGCGAGTGGCGAGGTCGTCACCCTGCCGGCGCGGACGATCCTGGTCGCGGCCGGGACGCAGCCGAACACGGTTCTCGCCCGCGAGGACGAGCTCAACGTCCAGGTCGACGGCAAGTACTTCCAGGCCCTCGACGAGGACGGCCATCCGGTGCGTCCGGAGCGGGTCGCGAAGCCGAAGGACGTCCGCGTTTTGATGTCGAAGCGTCCGGACGGCCGGACGATGAGCTTCTTCGGCGATTTGCACCCATCGTTTGCCGGGAACGTGGTGAAGGCGATGGGGGGCGCGAAGCAGGGGTATCCGGTCGTCTCGCGGGCGCTGGCGCGGATCGAGCCGACCGGTCCGACGCCGGCCGAGCTGGTCGCCCGGCTGAACGATGAATTGCGGTCGGTTGTCCACGAGGTGATCCGGCTGACGCCGAACATCGTCGAGGTGGTGGTCCGGGCCCCGATTGCGGCCCGGGCGTTCCAGCCCGGTCAGTTCTACCGGCTCCAGAACTTCGAGGCGCTCGCGAAGCGATCGGGAGAAACCGTCCTGGCGATGGAGGCCCTGGCGCTGACCGGAGCCTCGGTCGACGCCGAGCGTGGTCTGCTTTCGACGATTGTCCTGGAGATGGGTGGCTCGTCGGACCTCTGCGCCCTGCTCCAACCGGGCGAGCCGATCTGCCTGATGGGTCCGACGGGTACCCCGACCGAGACCCCGTCGCAGGAAACGGTCCTGCTCGCTGGCGGCGGCCTGGGGAACGCGGTGCTCTTCTCGATCGGCCAGAAGCTCCGTTCGCTCGGCTCACGGGTGATCTACTTCGCCGGCTACAAGAAGATGATCGACCGCTACAAGGTCGAAGAGATCGAGAAGGCGGCCGACCTGGTCGTCTGGTGCTCGGACGAGTCGCCCGGTTTCACGCCGGGGCGGACGCAGGACCGGGCCTTCGTGGGGAACATCGTCGAGGGAATGGCGGCGTACGCCCGGGGCGACCTCGGCGACGTCCCGATCCCGCTCGACCAGGTCGACCGCCTGGTGGTGATCGGGTCGGACGGAATGATGCGGGGTGTCCAGCAGGCGAGGCACGGGATCCTCCGCCCGTATTTGAAGCCCGACCACCACGCGATCGGCAGTATCAACTCGCCGATGCAGTGCATGATGAAGGAGATCTGCGCCCAGTGTCTGCAATCGCACCGGGACCCGGTGACGGGGCAGGAGACGGTGGTCTTCTCGTGCTTCAACCAGGACCAGCCGCTGGACTACGTCCGGTTCGACGGGCTCCGCGGCCGGCTCTCGCAGAACAGCGTGCAGGAGAAGCTGACAAAGCTCTGGATCGACGAGTGCCTGAGCCGGTCGGGCTACCGGGCCCGAGGCTCCGACGGTGCCATCGAGCCGGCTCCGGCGACGGTCTGATTTTTGAGCCTGGTCTCGTCTTCTGATCGAGAGGGGAGGGTGAGGCGCCGGGAGGGCCGAGCCGTGACCCTCGCGGCGCCGGCTCTCCCTCCCGAATACCGTGGGAACGACCCCCGGGAGGGCGAGGCTCCTACCGAGCCACGGCCTTGCCTGAACGGCTGGCCCGCCCAGGGGATCGGACGGCCTTTGCGGACGGGTGTATAAGGGCGAAGAGCCAGCGATTTGGATGGGCCCGGCCGCGACCGGATTCGCGTGGATTCCAACGGAAGTCACTAATCGATGAGCCGGATCGTCCCGAGTTGCAGGCCCGTCCGAGTCCTGTTCTTTCGCGGCGACCGCTCCCGTACGTTTGGCGCACGGTTAAAGCGGGAGTTCGACGAGCAGAAGAGCGGACGAGGCCCCGGGCCCTCGTCACCGGACTGCCTCTTCTTAGTCGGCCATACGGGCGTCTCGACGGATCGGGGGACCACGATCTACGGATTCAACCCCGACCCCACCGGCCTCCCCCTCTGGGCGTTGATGGAAGGGTTGAAGAACGGCGATGCGTTTCCAGGAATCGTGAGAGAGGATACAGCAGCATTCTCCGCTGCAGGGTGTCATGGGCTCGTCGTCCGGTCGTTCGAAGTGGTCCTGCCCGAACCGCGCTTCCGAGAGTTCCACGGGCGCCTTGACGACGAGAGACAGGCCAGCCAGTATACCTATGGCTATCCCAACGGGGATGGGGATTGTAACTGCACGACTTGGCTGGAGCGCCTGGGCTTGCCGATGCTCTCCGGACGCATGGAGGAATTTGCCGGGCTGCGCGGCATTGCGATTCAACCGAGTCGCCGGTTCGGAGTGTGCGAGTAGCGGGGTAGGACGACATGCATCAGTTCCCACCAATCCCGATGACGGACGAAGAGCGTCTGGGTGTACTCGCCATGCAGTTCCGCGGGACCCGTCGCGATTCGGAGCGTCATGAGATCGCCCGCGAGTATACCCGGGCGGTGCATTGCCTCATCAAGGGGGGGCATTGGTCCGAAATGCCCGCGCCCGAAGATCAGCTCCCCGACGACTGGATGCCTCCCGCATTCTTCCAGTACTGGCTCGGACGGCCGGGCGGTCCGTAGCGCGGACGCCCTCGCCGGTGTGACGTCGCCCCCGAATCGACAATCCTGTCTGTCCCGCATCGGCGTTCGCGACGGTGCGAAGGTTTGCCCCTGGGAGCTTCGGCTCCCCGTATTTTTTGGACCGGGCTTCGATAAGATCCCGACTCCTTGCCCCGGCTCGGCCGATCGGATCAAGATCATGGGCACCTACGCGGGCCGCTGGGACTTCGAGCGTCAGGGCCCGCTTCATCTGGATGCGATCCGCCTCCTGTGCCTTCCCGCCGAGAACTTTCGCATCAGCCCCTATCGTTACCCGGCTGGCACGATTTTCTCCGGCGCGGCGCGAGCCGGGCGCTGGTACATCCTGGCTGGGGCCTGTGCCATCGAGGTCGGCTCGTCCTCCTGGGAGCTGCAGGCCGGAGACATCGCCGAAATCCCTGCCGGCGAGTATCGCTTCCGGGCCCTGGGCTCCGACGACGTGGAACTGATCCGCGTCTGGCTACTCCCATCAATGGTCAGGCCGCCGCAATCGGCTGGCTCGCCATCATGCCTGTCCTTGACCGAGCCAGGATACCCTCGCTAACCTCGGGACAGGAAGGTCAGCGAGGTGCTCCGACGGCTCCGCGTCGAAGGATGAGTCCAAGTCAAATCGAAGGGCTCGCACCGGCAGTTCAAGCATCCGAATCGGCCCGGTCGGGTAACGATCTCGGGCAAGCCGAGCCACACGATTCCGCCCGGGACCTTGAAGAGCATCTTCCGGCAGGCCGGTTGGGATGAATGAGGGCGGAGGTCCGATGAAGCGTTATGCGATCGTCATCGAGGGCGCGGGGACCAACCTGGCGGCCTATGTGCCGGATCTGCCGGGATGCGTGGCCACGGGCAACTCCGAGCAGGAGGTCGAGAGGCTGATCCGGGAGGCCGTCGCCCTGCACCTGGAGGGGATGGCCGAAGACGGACTGCCGATCCCCAAGCCGTCGAGCCGCGTCGAATACGTCGAGGTCGATGCCTAACGATCATGAATGGGAGTCGGCGCAGCCCAACCTCCGATCCCCTGTTCAAGAAGCCCGGCCGACCCGCCGCGTCGATTCGTGACGGCTCCGCGGCGCCGGACCCGCCCGCCAACTTCTCCTCCTGTCATGGCCGAAGCAGTGCGGAACGAAGTATTCCCAGGGTGGTGGTGAATGAAACGCCTGCTCGTTTGCCTGGGGATCTGCGCGGCACTCGCTGTCGTTGGCTTCATCGGCTTCGTTGGTGGGGCCATCATCGGCCAGTTGCAACTTTACCAGAGCCTCACCGACCAGAAGCTCATGAGAATCCGTCCCGTCCTCGCCGAGCCACGGTTTGCTGGCGTCGCGGCCGACTATTCCTCCGCGGCACAGGTTTACTTAACCGGGACGGTCGGCTCGGAGGAGGCTCTCAAGGACCTTGAGGGGCGGATGCGTTTCCTGTTCGGCGACGAGGAGGCGAGGTTCATGCTGGCCACAGTCGACGTCAGCCAGGCCCCGACGACCCCGTCGCTCCAGCGGCCCCGGCCCGCTCCGTCGCCTGATGGTCCGATCGACGATCCGGCCGACGGGCCGGTCCGCTGATCCTGATCGCTTGTTGGCCGACGGAGGTTCCTCCTGATGCCTTATGACGGCGACCCCGACCATCCGATCATCGAACGCCCCTGGGAATACGAGATCGTCGGCCTCTGCTACCGCCGCGACCTCGACTCGTGGGCCGATTCCTCCATCGATCTCACCCTTCAGAAGGGCCCTCTCCGTCGATGCCTCCGGTTTCTCGGCCCCCGACACATCGAGATCACCGAGATCTTTCCCAACACTTCCGGCCTCTGTATTCTCGACGTGTCGAAGCGGCAGCTTGATGGTCTTCGTGTCCGAGTCGCCAACTTCGAGGCACACGGCGGTTGCCCCACGTTCTGGGCACGGGAAGTCGTGGAGCTGGGCGCGAGTGATCGGGGCTAACGCAAGATGGCCGCGTGGACTCTCGCAAAACGGCCAGGAGGCGGCCCTCGCCCGTCCGATCGGTCGATCGAAACGCCAGGGCGGCTGCCGTTGGTGGTCATCGGGCTCTTTTTCGAGGCGGTTCTGTTCACGAAGTCGGCGGAGTGGCCGATGTCTCGCTTCCGGGGAACTTCACGAAGCCGGGCGGTGGCCGGTATCCTTGGCGCCCTGGTGGTCGGTGGACTGATGGGCGGCGTCGCCCTCACTCACCAGACCGATATTTCTCTCGGAACCTCGGCCGAGGTCGTGCTGGGGCCATCCTGGGGCGTGGGGTCGTGATGGGGACGGTCGGGCCGGCGACCGTCTTCGCGGTCCTCTTCGGGCTCGTCGGCTGCATGATCGGCCCGGGTGCCGATGACAACGCGGGCGCCGCCGGCCTGATCTGTGCTGGTGTCGGGGCGTTCGCGAGCTGGTTTTCGTTCGGGTTTCGGTGGCATGAGGCAAGGACCAGTTGAGTCAATGACCATGAGCGAAGGGCCTCGTTGGACGAATGACGATCTCTTTTCCATAAGGCTTCGGCCCTGTACGGCCGGAATCCTCCGGCATCTCCTCGATCCGATGATCCCGTTCGTCTGGATCGTGGGTTATCAGCCAAATCCCCGATCGGAATGGTGGCATTGCCGGCTGCCGATGAGCCGATCGGGCCGGCCGGCTCCGGTCGAGGTCCGCGGTCTTCGCTGCGACCTGCTGATGCCCACGAGCCGATTTTTCGAGAGGCTCGACGACTTCGATGGCCTGGACCTTTTTCAGATGCGGCGAAGCGTCCCGGACACGCTCGTCCTCGAGGCACTGGAGGATCACGATCGGGTTCGGATCCTGGTGCAGAACGGCCTGTATGCGAGCTTCTCGCTGCCCCGTCCGATGGAGTGCGCGACGTTTGCAACCGTCGAGCGTTCCGCGATGGAGAGGGCCCTCGCGAACGAAACGGTCCGCAGCCTCGCCTATTGACGGCAAACGAGGCGATCCGTCCGGACCCTGTCGATGGCGGGAGGAATCGAGTTGGCGTTGGATATCTACGTGATGCCGTTGTGGCGATTCAAGGCCGGGGACTTTCGCTCGCCGGTCGAGGTTGTCACCGGCATCCGGCCGAAGATCGCCACGCCCGACGGCGTCGAGCCCGAGCCGGACTCGGTCGGATGGCTGGGGCGATGGCGGGCCAGGAGGCAGGTCGCCGCGATCCGGAAGGCGGTCGAGGCCGTCCACCAGTCCCGCATTCGGTGGGAGGACGAGGGGGGCGTCGTCTACGCGGAGCAGTCCCGCGGGATCGAGCCCCTGAGGGCCTTCGCCAAATGGCTCGATTGCCGGGCGGAGTTCCCTGAGTTCGCCCGGCCACCGGACAACGACTACTATCAGCACCCGGTGATGCAACTGGAGTTGCATCGGATCTCGTGCCCCCACCTCGTCTGGCACGATTGCTTCAACGGCTATTATCTGCCGTGCGAATTCGAGGAGTTGGTGCACGTCGAGCCGCACACGATCTACGGGCACTGGCCCGCGACGCGACCGGTCGGATCGAGCGTGCGCCTGCTCCGGGAACTGGGCCTCGTGCAGGAGCGATTGCAGGTTCCTTCAACTTATGATTACTCGACTGATGATCCCTTGCTGGCCGTGAAGGCGGCGTATCTCCAGATGCGCGAGGCGGCCGAAATGAGCTGTCGCCATGGGCTCCCCATCATCTTCTGGGGGTGAGCCGCCGGGCAGCGATCGCGGATGAGGGGCCGGCGAGGCCCGTGCACTCAGGCCGTCCGTCGGAGGGGCCGGTAGGGGACCTCGCAGACCTCACACCCGAAAAGTAACGAGTACATCCAGCAGCCGACGCAGAATCCCAGCACGGCCTCCAGCCAGGTCAGCACGAAACAGGTGGAAACCACGCCTATGATCCAGGCATTGCCGACGTGAGAGAGCCTCAATCCGAGGCAGAGCACCCCGAGCGACCCACCGAGGATCCAGGCGAACCGCTTCGGCTGCGCGGGCTTCCAGGTCGGCCGGATTCGCATCGTTAACAGGGTGCCGAGGAGGCCCGTCGGGCTCAGGGGCGTCAGGCCGGTCGCGGCGGCGGCGAACATATCGAAGATCACCAGAGGCCCGACGTAGATCACCGGGTCGAGATGGGGCGCCGCGATCAGCAGGAAGATCGTGGTGGCCGAGATCGTGTTGAGGAGGCCAGCACGCGCCCGGGTCGCCGTCTCGTTGACAACCAGGCCGTTCACCTCCGGCATCTCCGGCCCCATGCTCCACCAGGGCGTCGTCAGGAACGTATGAAACCCATGGCGACTCGCTTCCATGACTGAACTCCCGCGAATTTTCAAAAGCCCGCGCGACGAGGCCCACACAATAATATAGCCGAACCACTGGTCGATTATACTGCCGAAAAGGAATATAGTCAACGTGGCCGCGCCGAGCATGGCCACCCGGATCACCCGAGCGGGCTTCAACCACGTCCTGGACACGATCAAAGCGCTCCCACCGGAGCAGGTTCGCCAGTTCCGAGAGTTGCTCGACGAGCGGCGGTGATTCCGACGATGCCTCGGTTCGCCTCAAGGGCGAGCCGCTCTCAGAAACCATCCTGCGCGAGCGGTGATGACCTGGCTGCGGGGTCCTTCGTCCATTGCGGAGGGATGGTCAAACGCTACGTCCAGGAAGCCCGGATCAGTCCGCATTGCTGGAGCAGGCCAGCCGCCCAGGCGGAACGTACTCGTTCCTCGCCGGGATCTTGCCCTGTCGACATGAAGCCAGCCGCGACCATCGGGCCAGGGGCTCCGCCTTCGTGACGCTCATTTTTGTCGGCCAGGCCCGAGGGATGGGACAGCGCTGGAGTCGCGTGCAAAAAGCGCCAGGGAAATCGGTCGTGATGTTGCATCCCGGCCCACGGGTCGATGGCCCGGGGAACTCGTCGTCTCTTCTAGTCCCGGCCGCTGGTATGCTTGAGGGGTGTTTCCGTTCCCGATCCCGGCCCGTGATCTCGACCTGGAGTGACCAGCGTGACGACCGAAGAGAGCCCATCCCCCACACAGACCCCCGTCCTCTGCGATTTCTGCGGGCGGACCACCGCCGAGGCCGGCCCGATGATCGAGGGAAGGGCGCTGATCCCTGCGTCCTCGGGACGGCCGATCACGCACATCTGCGCCGATTGCGTCGGGGCGTGTGAGACCCTCTTCGAGCAGCATCAGCGGAACCATCTGGAACTCGAGGAGATGCCGACGCCCCGCGAGCTTGTGGCCCACCTGGACAAGTACATCATCGGCCAGGATCGGGTGAAGAAGGCGTTGGCCGTCGCGGTCGTCAACCATTACAAGCGCGTGCTCGGCGGCCCGATCGACGATCCCGAACTGGAGGGGATCGAGGTCTCGAAGAGCAATGTCCTGCTGATCGGCCCGACCGGATGCGGCAAGACCGCCCTGGCCCAGGCCCTGGCCCGTCGGCTGCACGTCCCGTTTGCGATCGGCGACGCCACCACGCTGACCGAGGCCGGCTATGTTGGCGAGGACGTCGAGAACCTGATCCTCAAGCTGGTGATGGCGGCCGACTACCAGATTCCTGCCGCCGAGAAGGGAATCATCTACATCGACGAGATCGACAAGATCGGCAAGACAAGCCAGAACGTCTCGATCACTCGCGACGTCTCGGGCGAGGGTGTGCAGCAGGCTCTGCTCAAACTTCTGGAGGGGACGATTGCCAACGTCCCGCCGCAGGGAGGGCGAAAGCACCCCGAGCAGCAGTACCTTCAGGTCAACACCTCCAACATCCTCTTCATTTGCGGCGGAACCTTCGTCGGCCTTGAGGAGATTGTCGGCAAGCGGCTCGGACGCAAGATGATCGGCTTTGGCCGAGGCGATGAGGGCGCCCGCTCCCTTGACCGCGAGATCGAGCGCAATGAGCTGGTGGCCCAGGTCACCCCCGAAGACCTCGAACGATATGGGATGATCCCCGAGCTGATCGGCCGTCTTCCCATCATCGCCTCGCTCAATCAGCTCTCCGAGGAGGACCTGGCCCGGATCCTGACCGAGCCCAGGGACGCCCTCACCCGGCAATACGAGGTCCTCTTCCGCTACGACGATGCGCGATTGAAATTCGATGACCGAGCGATCCGAGAGATCGCCCGGCGGGCCAAGGCCCGAGGGACCGGCGCCCGGGCGCTTCGGTCGATCGTCGAGAGCCTGATGCTCGACATCATGTACGACCTCCCCGAGCGTCCGCCGGGCCAGACCTATACGATCACCGAGGAAGTCGTCCGCGGAGAGAAGTCGCTGTTCGGCGCCGAAGGAGCCTGAGGCTGGGATCGTCGGCATCGGCGGCTCTCGTCCGGACGACGGCGAGGGTCGCCCGCTGGACCTCATCGGCGAAGATGGTCGCGAAACGCCTTCAAGAGCCGGCTCTGGAACCGGTACGGGTTCCAGGCGACCGCGATCCGTCGGGTCGGTTTCGGGCCCGAGAGCGACCGATAGACCCTCCGGTCGCTCTGATCTCGCGATCGGGCCATCGCGGGGATCATCGAGACTCCGTGCGATAGCGCGACCAGCTCCTGCACCATCGCAAGCTGGCTCGTCCGCTCGACCGCGACCGGCTGCATCGACCGCTGCCGGCAGAACGAGAGGATGTTCTCCGAGAGGCAATGCGCCTCATCCAGCAAAACAAAAGGGTACGGCTCGACATCGGCCGGCCGGATCTTCGGCCGGTCCGCCAGAGGGTGGCCCGTCGGCAGGACAAGGAGCAATTCCTCCTGGAACAACTCCTCCACTTCGAGGTACTTCGCCCGGACCGGAAGCGCCACGATCGCCAGATCGATCTCGCCCTGAGTGCAGG
Organism: Planctomycetales bacterium; assembly: GCA_027451455.1. Classification (GTDB taxonomy): domain Bacteria; phylum Planctomycetota; class Planctomycetia; order Isosphaerales; family Isosphaeraceae; genus JAKAUH01. Next base: position 13,862 of record DAIDJI010000028.1, read on the forward strand.
CCCTCAAGAGGCCCTCGGTCGTGTTCTCCTGGACGATCAACGCCGCCCTCGGGTGCTCGGCCGAGAACCGCTGGAGGACCTCCGGCAAGAAGTACGGGGCGACCGTCGGAATCGCGCCGAGGCGGACCCGGCCGGTCACTCCGTCGTCGGCGATCTCGGCGACTGTCTCCTCAAGGATCGAGAGGATCTGCTGGGCACGAACCTGGAGCAGCGCCCCGGCGTCGGTCAGCGCGATCGACCGCGTCTTCCGCTCGAAGACGGGTTGCCCGAGTTCCTCCTCCAGCCGATGAATCGATCGGCTCAGCGCCGGCTGCGAGATCATCAGGTCCTCGGCTGCCCTCGTGAAGCTCCCCCTCCGGGCAATTTGAAGGAAGTATCGCAACTGGTCAAGTTCCATTCCGGCTCTCCCACGATCGATGCACGACGGTTATGATACCAATCCGAAGATTGCATTGGAAGAATGGAAGGATCTGTCGGACAATGCATCCGACAGCGAGGCAGCCTGGCCGCATCGGCCAGCATCGGAACCTCAACCACGGAGCAAGCATGATGATGAAAACTCCTCTCGTCCGGCTCATCACAGGGTTCGCGGCCCTGGTTGCCGCCGGGTCCGGGATCGCCCAGGAGTCGCGACCAGCCCGGCCCCAGGCCGAGGCGCGGGCGAGGACCGAGGAGCCGGCCTCAAAGTGCCCGGTCTCGGGCGCCGTCCGGATGCTGACCGCCCTGACCACCACCATCGAGGGCTCCGGCCAGGGCGATGCCAAGCAGGCTCCGCCGTCCTACGAGGCCCCATCGCCGAAGGCCATGTCCAACCGCGACTGGTGGCCGAACGAGCTGAACCTGCAGGCCCTCCACCAGAACTCGACCCGCGGCAACCCGCTCGGCGAAAAATTTCGATATGCTGAGGCGTTCCAGAAACTCGACCTCGCCGCGGTCAAGCAGGACATCAAAAAGGCGCTCACGACCTCGCAAGACTGGTGGCCGGCCGATTACGGCCACTACGGGCCCCTCTTCATCCGGATGGCCTGGCACAGCGCAGGGACGTATCGCGTCGGCGACGGCCGAGGCGGCGCCTCCGACGGCACCCAGCGGTTCGCCCCGCTGAATAGCTGGCCCGACAACGCCAACCTCGACAAGGCGCGCCGGCTCCTCTGGCCGATCAAGCAGAAGTACGGCCAGAAGCTCTCGTGGGCCGACCTGATGGTCCTCACCGGCAACTGCGCGCTCGAGTCGATGGGCTTCGAGACCTTCGGCTTCGCTGGCGGCCGGGAAGACGTCTGGGAGCCGCAGCAAGACGTCAACTGGGGTCCCGAGAACACCTGGCTCGGCGGCGATCGCTACCAGAACAAGACGATGGCGAACCCCCTCGGCGCCACCCAGATGGGCCTGATCTACGTCAATCCCGAGGGACCCAAGGGAAAGCCCGACCCGATCGCGGCGGCCGAGGCGATCCGCCTGACGTTCGGCCGGATGGCGATGAACGATGAGGAAACCGTCGCGCTGATCGCCGGCGGCCACACCTTCGGCAAGGCCCACGGCGCCGCCGATCCCAAAAAGTTCGTCGGCCCGGCGCCCGAGGGGGCCGGCCTCACCGAGCAGGGCCTCGGCTGGAAAAACTCTCTCGGCAAGGGGAACGGCGGCCAGACGATCACCAGCGGCCTTGAAGGCGCCTGGAGCACCCGACCGACGAAGTGGTCCAACGATTATTTCGATCACCTGTTCAACTACGATTGGGAGCTGACGAAGAGCCCGGCCGGCGCCTGGCAGTGGACCCCGAAGAACGGCGAGGGCGCCGGCACCGTCCCCGACGCCCACGACCCGTCGAAGTCGCACGCGCCGATGATGTTCACGACCGACCTCGCCCTGCGGATGGACCCCGCCTATGCGAAGATCTCGAAGCGGTTCCACGAGCATCCCGACCAGTTCAAGACCGCCTTCGCGAAGGCCTGGTACAAGCTGACTCACCGCGACATGGGACCCCGATCCCGACTGCTCGGCCCGGAGGTTCCGCCGGCGCAGTTGTGGCAGGACCCGCTCCCCGAGGTCACTTATGAAAAGATCGAGGGACAGGATATCGCCCACCTCCGGCGTCGCATCCTCGACTCGGGCTTGACCGTCCCGCAGTTGGTTGCGACCGCCTGGGCCTCTGCCTCGACGTTCCGGGGCTCCGACTTCCGAGGAGGCGCGAACGGAGCCAGGATCCGCCTCGCCCCGCAGAAGGACTGGGAGGTCAATCAGCCGGCCGAATTGGCCCGGATTCTCGGAGTCTACGAGCAAATCCAGAAGGAATTCAACGGGTCGCAGAAGGGGGGCAAGCGCGTCTCGATCGCCGATTTGATCGTGCTCGGCGGATGCGCCGGCGTCGAGGAGGCGGCACGGAAGGCGGGGCGTGAAGTCCGCGTTCCGTTCTCGCCCGGCCGGGCCGACGCGAGCCAGGATCAGACCGACGTCGAATCGTTCGCCGCGCTGGAGCCGGCCGCGGACGGCTTCCGCAATTACCTCAAGCCCGGCCAGACCCGGAAGGCCGAGGAGCTGCTGGTCGACCGGGCGCAGTTGCTCACGCTCTCGGCGCCGGAGATGACGGCACTGCTCGGTGGGCTCCGCGTTCTGGGCGTGAATGTCGGCGGCTCTCGGCACGGTGTCTTCACCGATCAACCCGGGACGCTCACCAACGACTTCTTCAACAATTTGCTCGACATGGGAACAGAGTGGCGGCCCTCCGGCAGCGAGGAGCAGGTCTTTGAGGGCCGCGATCGGAAGACGGGGAAGGTCCGGTGGACCGGGACCCGGGTCGACCTGGTCTTCGGCTCGAACTCGCAGCTCCGGGCGATCGCCGAGGTCTACGCCTCGGACGACGGCCGGGCGAAGTTCATCGACGACTTCGCCGCCGCCTGGGCGAGGGTGATGGACCTCGATCGATTTGACCTCGATCCCGTCCTGAGCGAGGGTTCGAAGGCCATGGCCCAGTCGCATCGAAACTGAACCGTCGCCGACGATCGTCGGCGGTACCGGACTCGGGCCGAGCCAGGATGCTCGGCGCCGGGTCCGTTTTTTTTCTTCGTGCGTCGAACCCCGAAATCAGGACCCTCCGACCGCCCGGTTGAAGAAGTCCGGCGGACACGGAGCGACGAACTCGATGTGCGCGACCCAACGTCCGCTCGGGTCGAACGAGGTCATCAGCAACCGCCCTTCGACCGGGGCGATGGCCTCGCCGGCGGCCGCGAGTCGGAGCCAGATCGGAATCCCCGAAGGCGGGAGGATCTCCCCGAGGAACGCAGCGCCCCCCACGCAGATATTCAGGAGATCCCCATCGACCGATCTTTCGCCCTTGCCCTCGCGCCAGGCGAGGCTGGCCCGACCTTCCCGAACCGGGTAGCGCTTCCAGAGCCGACGCTCGCGGCGGGCGGCGATGAACGGGCCGAGCGGGACCCATCGGGCGAACCGGATCTGCACGAGGCGTCTCCCCGAGGGGTCGGTCCACGTCTCGGCGACCCGGGCCTCGATCGGATCGGGCGCGGCCGGCTCGCGCGGGAGGGTTAGCCGGAGCGATTCGCCGACCCTCGGCGAGCGTTCGGCCAGTACCGAGGCTCCCGCGCCGCTGAGCTTCAGGATCAGGACCCGACACGAAACGTCCTGCTCCTCCGACCTCCAATCTATCTCCGCCTCGATGCCGAGGTGGGCATCCGGTGCGGCTTGATGGTCGGAGGACGCGGCATCCTGCGCGCCAGAGGGCGGGGCCTTGGAAGAATCGGGCTCGCTCATCGCTCTCGGTCCCTGGAGTATCGTCATCAGACCGGCATTGCCATTGGA